>JABDBZ010000079.1 GCA_013288385.1 Bacteroidota bacterium | reverse complement strand
GAAGTATGAGTGCTTCTGTTATAGAAAAAATTGAGATCATCAATAATCCGCCTGCACGATATGATGCAGCCGGCGGCGCAGGAATTATCAATATTAAAACAAAAAAAATAAAAATTACCGGTGTCAGTGGTGGAATTAATAATACTTTTTCTCAAGGATTTTATAATTATAATAACGGTGGCTTTTCATTAAATTACAAAGCCCGAAAAGTAACATTCTTCAGTAATGTTAGCGGATACAAAGGTTTGCTAAGAAATGAAACTGATATGTTGAATCATGTAACATACAATGGCATTACAACAACATTAGATCAGAAGGCCTACGAAAATGATGCCGGCCAATCTGTAAATATTAATGTAGGAGCAGATTGGTATATTAATAGAAAGAATACTATTGGTGTAAAAGCGCAATCAGATCCGGGTTATGCCATGCGTACTTATAATGGTAATACAAACATAAGTGATAACAGTCTTGGTTACGATCGCTTGTTATATAACCGTCCGGTTGAAAATAACTGGTTGCTTTGCAATTTTAATGTAAATGCAGAACATGATTTTGATACACTTGGAAATACTAAACTTAAATTTTCTACTGATTATTATGGCCCCTATAATGATACTTATAAATCTAATTACAATAACAGATTTATTGGTCTGAATGGTGTTGACACTATGGGAGCACAAGTTTTTAGAACAACTAATAACGTTGGCATAAATATTTTGGCATCGCGTTTAGATTTTGAGAAGAAATTCTCGAAAGATCTCAGTATTGAAGCAGGTGTAAAACAAAGTTATCAAACTTCATATAGTAATTATACATTTGAGAATAAAAATAATTTAACCGGCGATTATACTGTTGACAGTGTTTTTACGAATAAATTTAAATACAATGAGCAAATAAGTGCAGGCTATATAAGCATGGATAAGCAATACAAAAAAATGAATGTAAGGATGGGTTTACGGGGAGAAAACACAAATATTCATACGGAAAGTTTAACCAACAGTATTAAATATACCAGACAATATTTTAATTTGTTTCCGACTTTAAGTACAGATTATAATCCGGATAAAAATAATTCATTTAGCATTTCATACAATCGCCGCATTAACCGACCCGATTACAATTCTTTTAATCCATTTCGTTCGTTTAATAATATTTTAAATTCGAGCGAAGGAAATCCTTACTTGATGCCCGTTTACGACAATAATTTTAATTTTAATTATGTGTATAAAGGAAAAATATCTAATACACTTTCATACACAAGCGAGGAACATCCCATACAAAATTATACTACACAAAACGATGCTACCAAGGAAATTATTTCTCACTTAACTAATATGAAGCATTTGGATATAATTCGCTACAACTTTTTTTTAAGAGAAGAAATACAGAAGTGGTGGACCGTTTCTTTTTTAGCAGGTGCTTATTATATTGATTATAATGGTATCGTAAACGGACTTAACTATGCAGTGCAAGCAATACCTTGGTACACGCGATTAACTAATATTTTTATTGTTCAAAAAAATACGAAGATAGAAGTATCTGCTTTCTATTGGAGTCCATGGCTTGGCAACACAACCGTTTTTCAACAGCGCGAAGGATTAAGTATGGCTATTAAACGATCGTTCTTAAATAATAGTTTAAATGTATCCATTGCTGTGAACGATGCTTTTTTTACAGAACAATTTAGACAGAAAGCCAATTTTCAAAATCAGAAGTGGACGCTTTATGAAGCTCATGATTCGAGAAGATTAAACGTGAGTTTGAGTTATAATTTTGGCAGAATCAAAGCTCAACAAAGAGATACTAAAGAGAACGAAGAAAAAGGACGGCTTGGTCATTAACTATTTGAAATAACATTTTTTCAATTTCTAAAACCTCTGCTTTATTTTTTTGTTTTAAGAATAAAACTCAAGCTTAACTTGCTGTAATTCACTCATTTTTAATTTATTTGTTTTATCAAAAATCTTATTTACCTTTATGATATCAATTTGATATCATTTAAATATTAGTCGTTATGAAAACAGAAAAAATTATTACACCATTTAATGGTTACGTAGCTATTGTAATTCTATTAATAACCGGAATTTTAATGGTTTTTGGACTTACTTCGAGTCACGATTTATTATGGCTTGCATTGCTGCCAATATTCATTCTTTTAATGAAGGGTATGATCGTTATTAGTCCGAATAGCTCAAAAGTACTTTTGCTTTTTGGAGATTATAAAGGAAGTGTGAAGCAAAACGGATTGTTTTGGATAAATCCTTTTTACAATAGAACAACGTTATCATTGCGTGCAAGAAATTTTGAAAGTGAAAAAATTAAAGTAAATGATAAAATGGGGAATCCAATTTTGATAAGTGTTATTTTAGTTTGGAGAGTTAGAGATACTTTTAAATCTACTTTTGAAGTTGACAATTATGAAAATTTTATTAGAATACAAACCGATTCAGCAGTAAGAAAACTTGCCGGTTCTTTTCCATACGATCATTTTGAAGATGAAAGAGCAACGATTACTTTAAGTACAAATTTTGATGATGTAAACAAAGCTCTTGAGAAAGAAGTTACGGAGCGATTAGATATTGCCGGAATAGAAGTGATTGAATCTAGAATTGGTTATTTGGCATATGCTCCTGAAATTGCGCACTCAATGCTTAGAAGACAACAAGCTTCAGCAGTAGTTGCTGCCCGTCATAAAATAGTTGAAGGCGCAGTTGGCATGGTTGAAAGTGCTTTAAAACTCTTGGCAGATAAAGAAATTATTGAATTCGATCAAGATAGAAAAGCAGCAATGATTAGTAATTTAATGGTTGTGCTTTGTGGCGATAGCGAAACAAAACCTGTAATAAATACAGGCACTTTAAATCAATAAAGAATGGCAGAGAAAAAACCATTTGCATTACGAATAGATTCAGAAACAATGAAAGCCATTGAAAAATGGGCTGCTGATGAATTTCGTAGTGTAAACGGACAAATAGAATGGATGCTTAATAATAGTTTGAAAGATGCGAAAAGAATAAAAATAAAGCCACCGCAAAAGAAATAAGTCCTTGGAAAGCACTATAGACAAAACAAACAAAAATATTTTTTTTGTTTCCATAATTCCTTAAATTCACTTATTATTAATTCATAATGATAGATAGTCAACTTCACGAAGATCATTTATTAAGATATACCGTAGCATTTGAAGGAGGTTCAGATTCAGATGATCGTATAGCTGTTATGACTTTTTTTGATGAAAACAATAAAAAAGTAACACGCTTAAAATTAAAAGTAGTTAGGAAAGAAGAAATTTATAAATGGATTTCGGACGAAAAAAATATTCAACTAGAACATGCGTACGTTAAAGATCTTTCTTTAAGTGAATACAGATCTTCCTCCGGAATGAAGGAAGGTGATTATGTGACGATCCATAATTTTAGTGCAACACATTCTTTTTTTGATTGTGAAATTTCAAGCGATTTTAGTTTTTCAAAGTTTGAAGGAGTTTCAACCATTTTTAATAACTGTGTTTTTGGAAATGGGAATTCTGATTTTTTATCAGCAGATTTTGGACACGGAAATGTATCTTTTAAAAGAGTAAAATTTGGAAGTGGTTCAACTAATTTTCAATCAGTAAAATTTGGCGATGGTGATATTTCGTTTGATGGAGCTAATTTTGGAAATGGTAATTTAAGTTTTGCGGATGCAAATTTTAGCAATGGAAATGTTGATTTTAAGAACACCATTTTCGGAACCGGTTCTATTGATTTTAAATTCGCAAAATTTGCAGATGGAAGCATTTCATTTGAAAGAGCTTGTTTCAGTGAAGGTAAAAAAGATTTTAAGAATGTTGAATTTGGTGGTGGGAGAATTGATTTTAAGAAAGTGGAATTTCACAATGGCGATGTTTCATTTGAAGGAGTTGAATTTGGAAATGGTAAAGTTAATTTTAAAGGTTCAACATTTGGTAAAGGTCAAAAGTGGTTCGATCAGGCTGACTTCGCAAACGGAGAAGCAATTTTTGATCATGTTGATTTTGGATCGGGTAGTGTAAGTTTTAACCAAGCTAAAGCAGCTCATATTTCATTTCGTGGTTGTCCGTTTAATTGTTATGTTGACTTGAGATTTAGCGAATGCAAAATCGCGAATTTAAGTAATGCTATCGTACGAGATATTGTAGATATAAAACCAGAACATAAGGAAGTATTTATTCGTGAACTGAATCTAACCAATATGCGTATTCTTGGAAGAGTATTTATTAATTGGCGTGAGAATCTTGTTTCCGATCTAATATACAACCAAAAGAAAACCGATTATTTTCAAAAAGCAGAACAATTCAGAATTTTAAAAGAAAATTTTAGAGTAAACGGACAATATGAAGATGAAGATGCTGCGTATATAGAGTTTAAAAGGTGCGAGGCAATTGCTAATCTGAATCGAGAAAAAAAAGGAACAATGCTGCAAAAGATATTTGCGTATCCTAAATATTATTTTCAGGAATATATTTTTGATTATGTAGGAAGATATGCAACAGCGCCTACGCGTGTAATTTTAAATTCAATATTTACTGTTTTCGTGTTTGGCATTATTTATTATATTTCTACAACATGTGTGCGTAGCTTTGGTACACTTGAAAGTACTCTTCCAAAAGACCTTAATCAATTCCAAGAATTTTGGAATAGTATTTATTATAGTGCAATTACATTTTTCACAATTGGATATGGCGATTATTTTCCCGCAGGAGGATTAAAACTAGTTGCAGCTTTTGAAGGATTTTCCGGTGTGTTTTTAATGAGCTATTTTACAGTAGCTTTCGTAAGGAAGATTCTGAGATAATTTATATTAAATGCGAATGCCTATAATGCAAACATCGTCAACTTGTTCTAAACTGCCTTTCCAAAAATTGAATTTGTTTTGAATAAAAACTTGTTGTTCTTGAGCGGATAATTGCGACGATTCTAATAATATTTTTTCCAACTGTGCGTATTTGAATTTCTTTCCTTTTGGACCACCAAACTGATCGGCATAACCATCAGTAAATAAAACAACCAAGTCATTTTTAAATAATTGAATTTCTGTTGAGCTGAAAGGTAAAACATCATCCTCTTTAGAAGCAGTAACAGCTTGTTTTGTGGCTTTTAATTCTACAATCTTATTTTCACGAATTATCCAACATGGATTATTTGCTCCGGTAAATTTCATGAGTAACGTATCAGAGAAAATCATGCAACATGAAATATCCATTCCGTCTCTGATTATTTCATTATTATTTGATCTTAAATTTTTCTTTAATTCAGAATTCAAAAAATTAAGAATATCGGAAGGCGATTGAACAGAACTTTCTAAAATGGCTTGATTTAAAATGGAAGAACCAAGCATGCTCAACATGGCTCCGGGTACTCCATGTCCTGTGCAATCTGCAACCGCAATCCCTTTAAAATTATTTTTGATACTAGGGTAATTTTTAGAATCCATCATCCAATAAAAATCGCCACTCACGATATCTTTTGGTTGATAGATAATAAAAGAATTGGGGAACGCATCTGAGAATTCTGTTTTGGACGGTAAAAAACTATTTTGGATTCGTTTAGAATAATTGATTGAATCGATGATCTCTTTTTGTTTTTCCTCAACTAAATGTTTTTGTTGCTCTACAATAATTTTTTGTTGATTGATAACTTCTGTTTTTTCTCTATTTAATTTCAAAGCTTTAAAAATGAAATAAGAGAAAATTAATGAAATAATAAGAATGGAGGTGATCCCTAAAGTTATATATTGTTGTTTTCGTTTTTCTGATCTGTTCTTTTCATCTTTTATTTCTTGTTCCGCTTTGTATTCAGTGTCTTTAATCTTTATTTGATTTTCGTATTTTTGTTGCATTGAAATTTTTTGTGCAGCAGTTTTGTTTTGAAGTTTCTCATACTTATAAAATTTTTCATAAAAGTCCAATTTCGTTAGCTTAAATTTTGGGTTTTGACCACACAAAGTGATAGCGTTCCGAAGCATTTCAAGGATTTCATTAGTTGAATTATTTTTTTCGAAAATAGTGAGAGCTTTTGTGTAGTACAGCAATCCTTTTTCAGCATTACCTATAGATTGATTTAATTGTCCAAGTTCTCGATAATACAAGCCGGGCAAAAACGGATTATTAATTTCATCTATAATTGGTTTGGCTTCATCCAAGTATTGCTGCATAAGTCCGTAATTATTTTTGATATCAGCCAATGTAGCCAATGCGAGTAAACTTTGAGCTATTCCTTTTTTGTCGCCAATCTCTTTACGTAAAGTCAATGAACTTTTTACAGATTGTAAAGCTTCATTGTAGTTTTTACGTTGTGATAAAACACCAATATTATGAAGTACGTGTGCTTTCATGTTTTTATCATGAGAAAATTGTGCTAAAATGAAGCACTTTTTTAAATTGAGAATAGATTGATCTGTGTCGTTCAGATATAAATAAATATTTGATAAATTATTAAGTGAAGATGTAATTCCTGTTTTATCGCTTACTTTGTCATAATAAGATAAAGCTTTGTTGTATAGTTCCATGGCTTTGATAAGATCGCCTTTAATTTGATAAACATTTGCTACGTTAGAATATGAAACAACTAGATTGTTATAATTCGCAATTTCTTCATTTAGTTTCATCCCAATTTTATAATAGTGAAGTGCAGAATCAGTGAAGATTGTATAATTGAAAAAATAATAGCCAATGTTGTTTATAGCTAAAGCTTCTTTTCCTTTAAAGAAAATAAGTTCTTTTCCATTATTTTGTTTCTGTTTTTCTCTTGCAATCTTTAACATGATGAGATTATATTTACTCCATATTTTCTCATCGAAACAATTCTCAACAATTACACTCAGTGCATTTAATTTAACTGTATCATTTGTTGAAGTGTTATAATTTTTTAGCTCTGCATTTAATATTTTAAGATCACTCGGATTTATTTTTGATTGATCTAATGAATCTAAAAGGTAATAAGACTTATCTAATATCTGCGAATGGGTGATGCTGCAACAAATTATAAATAGGATTAATAATTTAAATCGCATCTTATTTCTTCAAGGAATTATTAAAAGGAACCCTGTTTGCAATCGAACGTGCTAAAGTAACTTCGTCAGTATATTCTAGTTCATCGCCAACCGCAATACCACGTGCAATTGCGCTCATTAAAATAGTATAAGGCGCCAATTTTTTATAAACAAAGAAAGATGTTGTTTCACCTTCCATAGTTGCATTGAGTGCAAGAATAATTTCTTTAATTGTTCCTTCAGCAATTTTTTTAACTAAAGTGTCAATGTTTAAATCAGCCGGACCAATGCCATCCAATGGTGAAATCAATCCACCTAAAACATGATAAGTTCCTTTGTATTGGCCGGTACTTTCAATAGCAAGTATGTCTCTAAAATCCTGAACCAGACAAAGGGTTGAATGATCACGGGCTTTGTTGGAGCATATACTGCAAACTTCGCTCTCACTAATGTTATGACACTTCACGCAAAATTTAAGATCTGTTTTTAATTGACCAAGTGAATGAATAAAACCTTCAATAATTTTAGGGTCTTGCTTAATTAAATGCAGCACATGGCGAAGAGCAGTTTTTTTTCCAACTCCTGGTAAGCAAGCAAATGCTTCTACAGCTTGTTCGAGTATTTTAGAACTATATTCCAGATTTTATAATGTTTAAGTTCAGCAAAATTCGTTTAAGTAATACACAAGGAGAAATTACTTTATTAAAACTTATTCATATTCTTTTGTTTAGAAATTGTTGTGAAAACCAGCTAATATCAATGGAATTAAGTCAAATTTGAATCATGATTTCACCCATTGTCATTATATT
>JABDBZ010000078.1 GCA_013288385.1 Bacteroidota bacterium | reverse complement strand
CTGATGGTGTTCCATTATTGTGGGCTTCAGGATTTTTGGGGAATAAGATCAGGGGACGTGTTACAGGCTTAGATATTTTACCTGAGTTTTCAAAAATAGCAAATGCAAAAAACTACTCATTTTATTTTTTAGGTGCCAAAGAAGGTGTTGGTGAAGCGTTGGCTAAAAAATTAAAAGAAACTAATCCTGCTTTAAATATTGTTGGTACTTACTCTCCTCCATTTGCAGAAAAATTCACAGAAGAGGAAAACGAAAAAATAATTGAAAATATTAATCGTGTTAAACCAAATGTATTGTGGGTAAGTTTAACGGCGCCTAAACAAGATTATTGGATAAATGAACACTTCAATAAATTGGATGTTAACGTGGCAATTGGAGTTGGTGGGGCTTTTGAGGTTACTGCAGGGTTAATTAAAAGAGCACCACTTTGGATGCAAAAAAATGGATTAGAATGGTTTTTCAGATTTTTACAAGAACCTAAGAGATTATTTAAACGTTATTTTGTAGAAGCACCGATATTTATTCCAATGGTGTTTATGCAAAAATTAGGCTGGCTGAAAAATAAGGGGGAATAATAAAAAATGATAATAGGGAATTTAAATACACATTCAATAAAAATTGGAAAGTATTCTTTTCATGAATTCAATTATATTTTATTGTCTGTTTTGATAGCCGTGAGCATGCCATTTTCTATTCAAGTGAATAGTTATCTCATTATCTTATTATCACTTAATTGGGTTACAGAAGGCAAATGGAAACAAAAAGCCAAACTATTATTAGGATCAAAATATGCTTTGTTATGGCTTTTGTTTTTTTTCTTTCACGCAATTAGTATTGTTTATTCTGACAATAAAAAAGAAGCACAGTTTGAGCTGGAAAAAAAACTTAGTTTTTTAGTATTTCCGCTTATCTTATCTACAACCACTTTTTTATCAAAAGATACACTTAAACTTATTTTGAAGTATTTTGTTGTTTCTTGTTTTTGTGCTTGTATTATTTGTTTGGGCAACGCTTTTTTAAATTATTTTAAAGGTGACGCTTCTTTTTTCTTTTACCATAAACTTGGCTCTCCGCTAAATTTTCATGCCGTTTATTTTTCAATGTTCATTGGCTTTTGTATTTTCATTTTGATAAACAATTGGTTTGAAGAACATAAAACATTAAAAATTTATTCTCGTATCTTTTTAATCATTCTTACTTGTTTTTTTATAACATTTTTACTTTTACTTTCCTCTAAAACAATTATTGTTGGTGCATTTCTTATACTTACTTTAAATGTGGCTAGTAAAATTTTAAAGCAAAAAAATAAATGGATTGGAATTAGTTTTGTATTCTTTTCACTAATTGTAATAAGTTTTATTATTAAAAAAACACCATATATTAATGATCGTTTTAAAGAAATATACAAAGAAAATTATACCGTTCTTCTTCAAAAACAAGATTATCGTAATTTTCACTTTACAGGCGGCACCATCCGTTTAGCTATTTGGAAATCGGTTTTTGATGTGCTGGATGAAGAAAAGGCCTGGCTTTTTGGAGTGGGGATTGGCGACGCGCAAACATTATTAACAGCCAACTATATTAAAAAAAACATTTATCCTGGAGATGAATTATTAGGCTTTAAAGGCTTTACGCACTATAATGCGCATAATCAATACTTACAATTTATGATTACATTAGGCCTTAGTGGCTTTTTGGTTTTTTTAATTATTTTGTGCTATTCCTTTTATATAGCAATAAAAAATAAAGAAACAGTTTTCATTTCTATTTTAGTATTGTTCTGTGCTTTTTGTTTTACGGAATCTGTTTTGTGTGCACACAAAGGTGTTGTTTTTTTTCTCTTCTTTAATTCACTTTATTGTACGTTATACAATAAAAATAAATTACCTGTAGTGACCCCTTAATTGCTTGATAATTTTTTAAGTGAATTAAATAAATATATCAAAAAGAATACGCCACTAAAAAGCGCGATTAGCAATAATGGTAAAGAAAACATCTTACTTGTAAAGATCTTGTTTTCAATAATGTCGTTAATAATACTTACTTCTTGTATTACTTTGCCGTTATCAATCAGATCAAGTTCTAATTTTTTATTATCTGATATTAATGCTTCTTTAGTAATTATTAAATCATTCAATTGAGAGTTTTGATTGATATTAATTAATTGTTCTCTATTTGGTGAAGCCGTTGTTCTGTTGAAAGCACTCACTAATGTATCAATCTGTTTGATCATTTCTTCATTTCTTATCAGTTTCTTTTTCATATTAGCCACGGCGACTTTGCTATAAGCTTCATAAAATGAATTCTGATTTAAATAGTCTAGTAATAAATTAATATTCTTATTTCCTGCTGATGAACCTTTTTCATAAATATTAATCTTATGATATTTAAAATACCTGCTGCTGGTTCTATCTGCCAATACTTTCAGCATATCTCCTTTCTCAGTTAAAAGCTTAAACACATCTAGATTTGTTTTTTCCTTTTTAACTAAATTATAAACATCAGTAATTGGCTCTATTGTTATTTCTCTTAATGATTGATAATCCGGAAATTTTATTTCATTGAAAAAAGATCCATCTCGGTTTTTTATCTTAGAATTGATCATTTCAATTTGATCATATAGATATTCTGTACTTTCAAAATTTGGAATAACAATTATTTCGTTCTTATAATTCTTTTTAAAATTATTGTCCCAAAAATAACCACCAACAACTCCTCCAACTAATAATATCAAAACAACGATAATGTGTTTTTTGAAAAACGAAATAACCTGAAATACAAGCTTAAGGCAATTTATAAAAAATTGTTTTATACCTTGGAAAAAAACGGATAGCTCTATTTCTTCTGTTGAATTCTTTTTGGTTTGATCACTCATATTTGCGTTGTTAATTTCTTAGCTAATAAGCAAAATTACTATTATTTTATAAATGTTAGTAAGCGTTATTGTCTTTTCTGAACATTAATAAGATGGTAGCCCATACCACCTTTAAATCGAGGTAAAACGACCAGTTATCAATATAAAAGCGATCCATTCTCACACGCATTTTCATTAAATATAAATCGTGTTGCGTTTCGCCCCTGTATCCCATTACTTGTGATAACCCTGTAATCCCGGGTTTCACTAAATGACGTACCATATATTTATCTACTTTTTGAGAATATTCTTCTGTTAACTTAACAGGATGAGGACGTGGACCAACAATTGACATGTTCCCAATTAATACATTAAAAAACTGTGGTAACTCATCTAAACTCGTTTTTCTTAAAAAGGCACCAATTTTTGTAATACGTGAATCGTTTTTTGTTGCCTGTTTAAACTCTGCGTTTTTATCAAATTTCATAGTTCTAAATTTAAAACACCGAAACGATTTATTTCTTATTCCAGATCGTTCTTGTGAAAAGAAGACATTCCCTTTTGAATTGATTCGTATTAAAATAGCTATAATGGGAGTTAACCACGACAAAATAAAAACAATAACTACTAACGAAAAAAGAATATCAAAGCTTCGTTTTAGAAATTGATTGGTTGCTTCATCAAATGGATTTTTTCTTAAGGCAAGTAAGGGAATGTGTTCAATAAATGTTGTCACAAAATTTCTGCCCATATATCCGGCAGAATCAGGAATGAGTTTTAGTGAAACGAAATTGTTCTCGGTGAATTCTAAAATATTATTAATGGTTTCTTTATTGAGCTTATCTACTGAACATATTATTTCACTTACTTTATTGTTTTTGCAAAACGGAATTACATCTTCATAATCGCCGAGTATGTCAACTTTTTCATTACTTTTTTCTGAAAAAAATCCTAATATGGTTATTCCATACTCAGGTCTTTCTTCAACAAATTCTTTAAAATGAATACTTGCCACACTTATTCCAACGATAACAACAGGACGGCGGTTTTTGCTATTTTTTAATTCTCGTTTTAAAATTGAAAATAAAATAAAACGCCAGAATAAAAGAAAAATATAAAGAAAGCAAGAAAAAACAATAATGCTTTTGTGCGGAATTTTATTTTCATGAAACAATTCCAGAAAAACAAAAACAAATAGAAAATAAAGCATGAAATGCTTTGAAAGATTTAATACGTTTATTAATACGCCTGGTTGTCGGTTAATATAATAGTTCTTCGTTAAAATTGTCCCAAGAAACCAAGCCAAATTCAGAAAAATAATAATGTCTAGTTGAAAAGGAATATTTTTAAAAAGTAAAACAGAAAAAGTTATAATAACAAGTTCGCCAAGAAGATTTAAAGGCATTAACGACTTGTTGAAAGACATTTTTTAATTTTTAAAGAAATAAAAATACAACAATTAGTGGAACCAACAAACTCAATAAGAGCCTTTTATGATTTATTAGGTTTTTTGTTTTTCGCGCCATCTACTATTTTCGTTACTTTGTTATCTAATGAATCGTAAAGAATTCATACGTTTATTTTCAACGATTCCCTTATTAGGATTTAATATGAAACTATCTGATCTCACTACATTTTCCGAATCATTACCTGTCACAGAAGTTATGCCGGTTCTGTTCTTAGGCCATGGTAGTCCCATGAATGCAATTGAAGAAAATGAATATGTTACCGGTTTTAGAACCATCGCAAAAACTCTTCCTAAAGTTAAAGCTGTATTATGTATATCTGCGCACTGGTACACGAGCGGTACATTTATTACAGCAATGGCAAAACCAAAAACCATTCATGATTTTGGTGGCTTTCCAGATGCTTTATATAAAGTAGAATATCCAGCACCCGGAGATCCTCAATTAGCAAAGCAAACGAAAGATCTTATAAAAAAAACAAATGTTGGTTTAGATAATGATTGGGGATTAGATCATGGAGCTTGGTCGGTATTGAAACATTTATTTCCAAAAGCAGATGTACCTGTAATACAATTAAGCATTGATTATAATAAACCTGCATCATATCATTTTGAATTGGCAAAAGAATTACAAAGTTTAAGAGAAAAGGGAATTTTAATTATTGGAAGTGGAAACATCATTCATAATTTGTATAAGGTAGCTTTTGAAAAGATTAATGATAATTTTGGTTTTGATTGGGCTATTGAAGCAAGAGAAAAAATAAACACACTTTTATTAAAGAACGATTTTAAAAGTATAGTGGAATATGAAAAACTTGGGAAGTCATTACAATTGGCTGTTCCAACACCAGATCATTTTTTACCATTAATTTATGCGATTGCTTTAAAAAGAGAAAACGAAAAAATGGAATTGTTCAATGATAAGTTATTAGCTGGTTCGCTTTCCATGACTTCATTGAAGATATACTAAGTTTGCCTTTTCGTCGTTATTTAGATAATTTAGTTTAATGAATAAAAGGATTTCATATTTCTTTATTTTAGTAATCGCTTTTATTTTTAATCAAGCACAAGATTTGATGTTTACAAATACACAACAATCGTTAGTGTATTTAAACCCTTCTTTTTCCGGCTCAAATGGTTATATGCGAAATCAATCATCCTTTCGTAATCAATGGCCTAGCGGAAGTTTTAATTCTTACTTAAATAGTTTTGACGGATATATCAAATCTATCAAGGGTGGCGTTTCTTTAACTGCTTTGAGAGATGTTCAAGGAAGAAATACTTTTGTGAATAATACTATATCTTTTGCTTACGCTCAATATTTTGGTTTCATGAAAGATCAATTTCAAATAATTCCTTCCATTCAATTTAATTTCGGCCAAAATAAGTATACTCCAAATTCTATTGATCCATATGGTGTAATTTTACGGCGATATGGTGGTATTCAAATTAATCAGGATTATGCAATCTCTAAAGCATATGTGGATCTATCAAGTGGAATTCTTTTGAAGTATAAAAATTCTTTTTTTGGTGCTTCATTCGCAAATTTATTGCAACCAAATATTTCTTTAGTCGGAATTTATCATTTACCGGTTAGAACAACTATTCATGCTTCAACAAATATTAAAAGCTTTCATCAATCAACTACTAATTTATTTGCTTCGTTTACCACCCAAAATAATCATCCTACTTTTCAGGCGAAAATATTGATGACTGTACCAGGAAAAATTTCTTATGGTTTGGGTTATCAATTCATTAATAGTTATGTCTATTATAATGATGCAATATCAGCCAATGACTATATTAATTTTTTTGTTGGTTTGCCGATGAAAAAATTTACATTTATGTATTCATATACGATAGCTCCATTTTCAGATTTTGCATTTAAAGCCACAGCACATGAGCTATCACTTAGTTTCAACTTTAGAAAAAACTCAAATGAAAAGGTAAATTCTAATTTGGAGAATTAATGAGGAAAATGGTTTAGGTGTTACAGAACTTCAAGCATCGAAACTTAAACAAGAAACATCAAAGATTATCAATAAAATAATTGCAAACCTTTTCCATTAAATGCGCTCGGTCTTTTCCTAACACATTATGTTCGTGACCAGGATAAACAAAATAATCGAGCTGTATTCCTTTATCTACTGCCTTCTTAATATACATCATACTGTGTTGCCAAACAACAACTCCATCTTGTGCGCCATGAATCATCAATAATTTTCCCTTGAGTTTATCTACATAATTCAATAAATTATTTTTGTCGTATCCTTCTTTATTTTCTTGTGGTGTGTCCATATATCTTTCTCCATACATCACCTCGTAATAACTCCAGTCAATTACAGGACCACCCGCAACAGCAACTTTAAATATTCCCGGATTTCTTGTCATTAAAGAAGTTGTCATAAAGCCGCCATAACTCCAACCATGTATCCCAATTCTATTTGCGTCAACATAGGGTAACGATTTTAAGTATTCAACTCCTTTTAATTGATCTTCCATTTCTTTTGTTCCTATTTGTCGGTGAATGGCTTGCTCAAAAACTTTTCCTCTATAAGAAGTTCCTCTGCCATCAACCGTGAAAATAATAAATCCTTTTTCAGCCATGTATTGATACCAGAGCTCTCCACCTGCCATCCAGGTGTTTGTAACCATTTGTGAATGCGGACCATTATATAGATAAACTATCACCGGATATTTTTTTGTACTATCAAAATTTACCGGTTTAAATAAACGACAATATAAATCAGTGCCTTCAGAGTTTTTAATTGTGAATAGATTCCATTTTCCTAATTTGTAATCTTTGATTGGATTTTCTGCTTTAAAAATAGTTGTCGATTTTATACTAGAAGTATTTACTACATAATATTCGCGCGGAACAATTGAGCTTGTAAATCCATCAATAAAATAATTTCCTTTTTCATCTAATATGCAAGTATGGAATCCGCTTCCACTTGTGAGTTTTTTTAACTCACCTGTTTTAATATTTACACTATAAAAATCTTGATTAACCGGACTTTCGCCATTCGCGTGAAAATAATATTTTTCACCTTTGGCATCAAATCCATTCTCACTTTTTATTTCCCAATTGCCTTTCGTGAGTTGTTTTAATTCTTTACCCGAAATATCGTATAAATACAAATACGTAAAACCATCTTTGCGACTTTGCCATAAAAATTGTTTCGGATTGCTTGGCACAAATACGATTTCGTTTAATGGCTCAACATATTTTTCATCTTTCTCCTCAAATAATGTTCTGATGAAATCGCCTGTTGTTGCATTGTATTCATTTAACTGCATAAAATTTTGTCCACGATTTAATTCAGCTATGTAAATAAATTTTTCGTCCGGACTCCATGCTATATTTGTCAGGTAATGTTCTTTCGGCTCTTTCTTGCCTAACGGCGAGGTAGGCGTTTTTAAATAGATGACTGTTTGTTGCGCAATATTATAAACGCCTAATGTTACATAATGACTTTTAGATCCTGCCATTGGATATTTGATGTCTTTATTTTTTGCAGGATAAGGGGCCCAATCTATAATTGGATAACTAAAAACGTCCGTTTGATCCATTCGATAAAAAGCTAATAAATTTCCATTCGGACTCCAATAAGTCCCTTTATGAATTCCAAATTCACTTTGATGAACAGTTTTACCATAAACAATATCAAAACTTCCATCAATT
>JABDBZ010000077.1 GCA_013288385.1 Bacteroidota bacterium | reverse complement strand
TTCAGAGGAAAAAACAGAACAGAATTAGCAAACGTTACAAAAGCGCAGGCTTTAAAACATCCAAATTGGACAATGGGAGTTAAGGTAACAATTGATTCGGCAACCCTTATGAATAAAGGACTGGAGGTTATTGAAGCTAAATGGTTGTTTAGTTTAAGGCCCGAACAGATTGATGTAATTGTTCATCCGCAAAGTATTGTACACAGTATTGTACAGTTTGAAGATGGAAGTATGAAAGCACAAATGGGTTTACCGGATATGAAATTGCCAATTCATTATGCGTTTTCTTATCCTATGAGAGTAAAAACCAATTTTCCTCGTTTTAATTTTATGGATTACCCCCAATTCACCTTCGAAAAACCGGATCTGGAAACTTTTTCTAATTTATCTTTGGCTTACGATGCTTTGAGAAAAGGTGGTAACGTACCTTGTATATTAAACGCAGCAAATGAAATTGCGGTTGAAGCTTTTTTAAATAACAAAATAAAATTTCTTCAAATATCCGAATTGGTAAATAATACAATTGCTAAAAGTATTTTTAAAAATAATTTGAGTTACCAGGAGTATATCGATACTGATAAAGAAGCCCGTATTTTGGCTTCTGAATTGCTTCATAACCTTTAAATTTTCACAATTAAACCGATTCTCTTCCGTAAACTCAAGTAAAAACAGTAACTTTAAACCTTTATAATTTGTATTTTTAATACCGCTTTATTCTTATGTTTATTAAAATCGCTCAGTTATTTTTAAGTCTAACTATATTAATTTCTCTTCACGAGTTTGGACATTTTTGGTTTGCAAAACGTTTTAAATGTCGCGTAGATAAATTTTATTTATTCTTCGATTTTTTATTTCCTTTTGCAGGTATGCTCAATTTTGCTTTGTTCAAGAAAAAAATTGGAGATACTGAATATGGAATAGGTTGGTTTCCTTTCGGAGGTTATGTTCAAATTGCAGGTATGGTTGACGAACAAATGGATAAAACTATTATTGAAACCGAACCGCAACCCTGGGAATTAAGAAGCAAACCAACATGGCAACGTTTGTTAGTGATGATGGGTGGAATTATTGTCAATTTTATTTTGGGCATTTTTATTTTCTGGATGGTGTTATGGTATTACGGAAAAGAAACATTGCCTATTACTAATTTGAAAAATGGCATCATGGTTGATTCTGTTGCATACAATATGGGTTTACGGAATGGTGACCATGTAGTTTCCTTAGATAAAATGGTAATTAAATCATTAAATCGTGTGCCGGTTGAAGTGATCATGAATGGTGTAAAAACGATTGATGGTGTACGACAAAATGGAGAGAAATTTAGTGTGCCCGTTACAGATACGGATCGCGCAATTATTTTAAAATCATTAAAAAAATCGAAATTTATTGAGCCTCGTTTTATTGCCAATGTTGCTTTGGTTGATTCTACCAGTTTTGCAGCAACAGCTAAACTTCAAAAGAAAGATCAGATCATTGGAGTAAACAATAAAAAAGTTTTATTTTATGATGAACTAAGAACACAACTAAGAGAAAATGCGGGTAAAGAAGTGTTACTAACAGTTTTAAGAAATAAAGATACAATTCAAACAAACTGTAAAGTTACTACGAATGGAACTATCGGATTTTATCCAGGTTATGTAGATGAGTTTAAAGTTGTGGAAACAAAGTATGGCATTTTTGGTGCGTTAGTTCAAGGTTTTAAAGATGGTATGGAATTGATTGTGTTGCAGGCAAAACAATTTGTTGTAATTTTTACTATTAAAGATGCCCATAAACAAGTTGGTGGTTTTTATACTATGGTACAGCAAATGAGTCCGGTTTGGGATTGGCATGCTTTTTGGACTTTCACAGCATTTTTATCATTAGCATTAGCATTCATGAATTTTTTGCCTATTCCCATGTTAGACGGTGGATACATTATGTTTATTTTGTGGGAGATGGTTACCGGAAAAAAAGTTTCGGATAAAATCGTTTACTATGCAAATCAAGTTGGATTATTTATTGTGCTTGGTTTAATGATCTATGCCAATACTGATTGGTTGCGAGGATAAAAGCTTGTTTGGATTTATACAAAAGTATCTTTTTAAAAACTTTACATTATAAGGCAGATGAAGAAATTTATTAAACCTATTATCGTTTTAGTTTTCTCGACTCAAATTTTCTTTGCACAAAATACAACTATCAGTAAAGATAAAACTGTTAAAGAAGGAATTCATAAAGTGATGATAATTCCTTTTGAGCCTAAGTTGTATAATAGTGAAATCGATTTTCAGATAAATAAGGAAACCAAATTAAGCGGTAAAGAAATTAAATATAAGTTTAGAGATGGTATAAACGAGCAACTATATAAAGCATTTAAAGCAAGTAAATATTCTGTTTTAGATCTTATGGAAGATACAACGAAATATAAAAAAGAAACTTCTGCTATATATCAATACCTCACATACGAATATTTAAAAGTACCTAACCAGGAAAAATACAAAGCACCAGAAAAAGACAAAAAAGAAAAAACAATTGATAAAGGTCAGTTAAGTATTGAAACAAATGCTGACGCACGTTTCATGAATGCAAAAATTACGAACGCAAAATTGGTGCCATTGCTTTATGGAAAATATAAAACTGATGTTTTTGTTTTTATTAACCAATTAGACATTAAAGCCGGAATGGGTACAACAGAAATGAGTGGTGGTGGAAATGAATACAGAAAAATCATGGTTCATTATACAGTTTATACTTATGATGCCAAGGAAATTAATTCAGGAATAGCAGAACAACAATTTCCAATGGACCTAAATAACCCAGCAAAAATAATTGAAAAATATTTTTCCAAGATCGCTGAAACTATTAATAACAGAGTGGTTAAAGCACTTACACCTACCAAATAATAAAGCCAAAACACTTTTTTACTAGTTTTAAATAAACAAAAATGTTAGTTTTGGTATAAATATTTTCAATCATGTTTGTTATTAAGCCATTCAGATTTTTACCTTCCATAAAGAGAAAAGATACAAATCCAGATTTTGCAGATTATTCCTGGTTCAAGGGTTTATTTAATGAAGAGGAAGTAAATAAAATAAAAGAATTGTGGCGTGAAGAAGAAGCAAAAGCCGCAGAAGTGCTTCAGGCCGGTGAAAAAAAGGAAAAAGATGATCTGCGAAAATCACGCATTATATTTATAAAACCAGGTGGTGCAAATGATTGGATTTATGATAAACTTTCACAAGCATGCATTCAAACAAATACTAACCGTTATAAATTTGAAATCTTAGGTTATCAAACCGAATTGCAATTAGCAAGTTATAGCGAAGGCGATTTTTTTGATTGGCATATGGATTTTGGAATGGGAGATATTTCGAATCGTAAATTAAGTATCACAGTTCAACTTTCTGATAGCGACGAATACGAAGGTGGAGATTTGCAATTTATGGTGAATCAAAATATTGTTACAGCACCACGTGATAAAGGTACGGCAATTGTTTTTCCTTCTTTCGCACTTCACAGAGTAACACCTGTTACTTCCGGAAACAGAAAATCTATTGTCGGTTGGATTGCCGGTCCGCCATATAGATAATACATTATTTCAAAATCAAATTTATTTCAGAGAATAATTATTTTAAAAACTGATAAAGTTTTTATTGGAAGTTAATCCTTATACTAAATCCACCAGAAGTATTGGCCGTTGGGAATGACGCTGATGTTTGTGGTTTGGTTCTTATCCAATCGAGATAAAAACGCAAATTAATTTGAGGCGTTAATAAATAATCTGCTGATGAACGCAAAGTAATAATATTTGTACCACCTGTTGGTGTACTAATATCATCAGCAATTCTACGAATGATTGAAAGATTTCTTCTGTAACTGAAATCCATTTTCAAAGTTAAATCACTCTTTAATGGTTTACCTTGTATCGTTAATTTCTTAATAGATAATTGAGGATAGCGATATCCTAAACCAACAATATATTCCTGTCCTTTTGTTTCAACAATTTGTGGACCGGTAATATTTAAAGAAACTGTTTTATCGCGTTTAACTTCAAAGTTACCTATCCAACCAGGTTTTTGAAATTGTAAATCGAACTTGATAAGTGGTGCAAAACCCTGTGCTATAGTTACTGCATTTATAGAATATGCAGGATTAAAGTTAGCATTACCTGTAGTAGGATCTGGAACCGGTGAACGGGTAGTTTGTGGGTCACCCGGATTACCATATAATAAGTTATTTGTGTAACCCGAGACATTGTAAGTGCTTCGGTAAGCATGGCGGATGGTAATAGATCGGAATGTTTTTTTCATCGATTTTAATTTACCTAAGCCATCCCAACTCATTGTATAATTAGGTAATGGTACAGTTGGTAAAAAATTGTTTGTGCTGTAATTTTTAATTGTTTTGCCAGTATAGGTTTGATAAAAGGCGCCAATCAAAACGTCTTGTTGGTTTACACTATAACCATCGAAATAAGGTGTAGTAGTAGTTGTATTTACCAAGCCTGACGAAGAAGGATTTTTTGAAGCCAATTGTCTCGCCACATCCTGTCGTGTTAATAAAAACTCATCAAATAAAGATGAAGCCACAGTAGGCGAAGCATCTTTTAGAGATCTAAATAAACCAAACGTGGTAATATTAAAATTGCCTGTTTCATTTGTACTTTGATGAAAGTTATAACCATTTGTTTTTTGGTTGTTTGGATCGGTTGGATCGTAGACCATAAATTCGCTTAAATTTTTTGATTTGGTGTATGTACCATTCAATTCAATTTTGAAACTTCCATGTGGTTCTAATGTTGTTCTATATGTTATACTTTGGTTTTGTGTTTCAATATATGGTGTTGTTTGATTTTGAACTTTTGAAAGCCAGTCGTTTTGGGCACTTCTTTGCCTGATGTTTGCATCGTATGCACCTGTTGTAAATAAAAATCCAGGTGCGTTTTGATTTGTTTCATCCATCCCCAAATACTGACTTCTTGGCTTGAAGTTCGGCAACCCCTGTCCTCTTTGATCTTGCACTGTTAAGGAAATGTTTTTTATCATCATAACAGCCCTTGCTAAAAACTCAGCTATATCTTTAAAATTTCCATTATCTTTTTTATTTGCGGTATCTTTTGAAACAGGTAAAGGTTTTTTGGTTTTAGGATCAAGTTTCATATCAACCTTTTTTGGTTGCCCGGTATTGAGTCGTTTAAAATAAGGGATCTTATTATACAAGGTGGCCATATTAAAACTACCGGTTAAGTTTTTCGTGCTGGTGTTATTTATTGTGTTACCAATGTTTAAAGTATCAGGAACACCAAATGGAGCGCGAGTCCAGGTATATGATCCGGCAAATTTGACTGAGACAGTCATAAAATCGAGGATTGGAATTTTGTTCAAAGGCAAATTTATATTTAAGTTCATTTGCTGTCGGTAAGTTAAATTAGCACCAAATTTACCTTCATTAAATGTGCTTTTATTATCGCCAACACCAAGAGTAGTTTGTTTACCATGTAAAAAGGTTTGCATGATGGAGTCTCTTTTCACAGGGCTATTAGTTGATACATCACCAATTGGTTCAAGTATTCTACCATCATTATTTGCAGTAAAATCGAATTTAATAGCTTTACAAATATCCCATTTGAAATTGTAATTTCTGTTGATGAGAAAATTCTTGTTATATAAAATTGGATTTGCATATTGTTCTGAACCTGCATAAAAACTGGTAATATCTCTGTTCTTCAACAAAGAGAAACTTCGATTGACATCAATACCCATTCCAAAACTATTAGGCAACAATTGTAAATTAAAATCTTTAATAAGTGCGAACCATTTATTCTGAAATATTTTCATCTTGCTAAAAGGCTTGATGGATAAAGGTTTCGGAATGCTATACTGATACGTTAAATTAGCGCGATACTGTTTGGTTAAATTGGAATCAACGCTAATATTTCGTTTAAAAAGTTGTGTGAACGCAAACGTAGTAGAAAAGTTTCTGATGTCCCAGGGCATGGGCTTCGCATCCTTTCTTTTAAGTCCGTCAATCCGTACATTGGTTAAATTAAATCCTTTCCGTTCAGTAAAATCGAGAACCTGATCTTTAATTTCTTTTCGCTTTGCCGCTGTTATATCTGTGTTAGCATTAAAATCCGACATACGCACATCGGGATCCAAAGGATTGAACAATGGTGTAATTACAGTTTGGCCATAATTATAATAGATGGGTAAAGTTATTTTCCACTTTGAAGGAAAAAATTTACCGGCATTAATTGAAGTACTCGCATCCCAATTAAATGTGGTTTGTTTACTTCGATCAGCTATTTTGGATTCAACACTACCGAAAAATGGTGTGCTGTATGTGCCCGCTAGTGAAGCTACACCTAAATCGGCCAACTTCACTTGCATTTGGCCTGTAGCAGCCCATCCTCCCTGGTTATTAAAATCGGTTAAACGTAATTCGTTTACCCATACTTCTGCACAATGCGTAAGATTGCCCGGATCTTTCGGATTTCTGATCCCAATCATAATACTTTTTACTGTTCCCATGTTTGGGTTTCCGACAATGTTAATGGTATAACCACTAAATGCATGAGAAAAAGGTTGACTTAATAAATTTAAATTTGAGAAGTAACCAAGTGTGGCATTACGATCAGCTTTGGCAAGAGTAATATCACTCATTTTTATATTTACCTGATTTTCCGCAGGCCAAACAATTAAACGATCTGAACTACTGTTTGGATCATATGTTTTTTTAGGAGTTAATTTTAGCGGCAATTCATACTCATAAAAATTGTTGTTATAATCAGTACCAACTCTCACAAATAAATGGAGGTCACCGTCATTTAAAGGAATGTTATTCATTGCCTCTGCATGCACATCCATTTTAATGTTTTGAAACATACGTGTATCAATATCAACGTTTTTAAAAACAGCTCGACTATCACCATCTTTTAAATTACACACACGCATTTGTAACGCTTGTTCATTTTGTAATACCAAATTGGTAGTTTGAATATTTTGTTGTTGCTGAATACCCGGTGGCATTACATAATTCACCGGAACCTTGGTGCTGTTTTCTTGTAAGCTTACTGCAGATACGTCAAAAGAAGTTGCATTATCATCACTCTTAATATATTCACCCGGTTTTCTTAAATCAAATTCATAAGCTCTCCAATCGCTTCTCACTAATTCAAAACGCGCCATACGTAATAACACAGGTTGATCAAATCCTTTCATAAAAACGCGCATAAAACGAATAGAATTAAAGCCATCAATACCACCGTACACACCTTCAAACTGAGTAATTGGTATTTTGAATTGATACCACTTCACTGTTTTTTTAACACTACCAAATGTTGCTGAACCATCAAATGCATCAACCATATGATTTGTACCTACCGAACTTGGGTTCATTTCACTTTGTGAAATGTGCACCCTATACTGGTAATAACTTTCTGTTTCACTTAATGTATTATCTCTGTTTACATCTTCAATATTTGGACTAATATTTAAATAGCCGGTTGGATAATTTCCGCCATTAGGATTGGCGTTACTATATTGAGCTACAGTTGGCGAGTTACCTTGTGGGTTGTTGTATCTCGAATAACGTACAATTGTTTTTTCTTGTGCAGCATCGTATCTGTCATCTCTAAAAAAAGTATAATCATCATTTGATGGGTCAGCAGTAAATTTTGCGATAGCGGTAGAATTACCAATCGATTGCATATCTGCAACTGCCGCAGAAAAAGTTGTGGCCTCATCTGTATTTCCAAAACCATCATACCCAACATCTTGAAAAGGTCTATCGTTATTGTCTTGTGAAAACGCGTTAATAGTTGGTGGAATTAAAGGTACGTTTGCTATGCCAGTATTTATTACAGGAAGACCTGAGGTTGTTTGACTTGACCCAGGCAAACCATTTTCATAACTCATTCTACCATCTTTAATAATATCTTCAGAAATATTTCCAATGTTGATATATAGATCTCCTTGAATTGAAGGAATGCCATTTTTATTAAAGCTAGGATCAGTAGTTGAATTATAATCTTCGTTGAAAGGATCCATTAGCCAGAATTGTATATA
>JABDBZ010000076.1 GCA_013288385.1 Bacteroidota bacterium | reverse complement strand
TGGTAAAAAAGCGTATGATGCTTTTCATAGAACACAATATAATATTAAAGGAAACGATTTACCAAGTCACGGTAATGAATTATTTGATAAACTAAGCTATGCGAATGTTGCGCCTTTTGCTGAGATCATCATGAATGCATATGCATCTAAACAATTTGATAAAGTTGTTTTGGTGTATAATCAATTTAGAAATGCAGCTGTTCAAATTCCAACAGAAGAACAATTTTTACCAATATCAGAATCAAAAAACAAAACTTCAACAAAAGCAGATTATGATTTTGAACCAGACATGGAATTTATTATTAACGATGTAATTCCACGTTCTTTAAAAACACAATTTTATAAAGCATTGTTAGATTCTTTTGCAAGTGAGCATGGTGCGCGTATGACCGCTATGCACAAAGCAACTGATAACGCACAAGCAATGCAAAAAGAATTAAAAATAACATATAATAAAGCCCGTCAGGCTTCCATCACCAAAGAGATCCTTGAGATTGTTTCGGGTGCAGAAGCGCTTAACGGTTAAGAAAATAAATAAATATAATCCCGTAAGATTATATGAATGCTGTTGTATTCCGCAAAGGAAACTAATCTCACCCCAACAACATTTTCATAGTCTTACACAAAAACAAAAGGAGGAACTATGAAGTTATCAATGTTTAAATTTAACTTGCCAAAAGAATTATTGGCAGAGTATCCGGCAAAAAACCGTGAAGATTCCCGTTTAATGGTAGTTGACAGAGCGACCGGAAAAATAACGCACAAAAAATTCAAGGATGTGTTGGGTTATTTTGATGAAGGTGATGTAATGATTTTGAACGACACTAAAGTTTTCCCTGCACGGATGTATGGTAATAAAGAAAAGACCGGCGCTAAGATCGAAGTGTTTTTATTGCGTGAACTAAATACCGAAAGTCGTTTATGGGATGTTTTAGTTGACCCTGCTCGTAAAATTCGTATTGGAAATAAATTATATTTTGGCGAAAATAACGATGCGTTAGTTGCTGAGGTAATTGATAACACAACTTCACGTGGAAGAACATTACGTTTTCTTTATGACGGAAGTTATGAAGAGTTCAGAAAAATTTTGCATGATCTTGGAGAAACACCATTACCAAAATATATTAAACGTAAAGCAGAAGAATCAGATATTGATCGTTACCAAACTGTATTCGCAAAAAATGAAGGTGCCGTTGCTGCTCCTACTGCAGGTTTACACTTTAGTCGTGAACTATTGAAAAAACTCGAAATTAAAGGCGTTCAGTTTGCACCATTAACTTTGCATGTTGGTTTAGGAACTTTTCGTACAGTGGAAGTTGAGGATTTAACCAAACACAAAATGGAAAGCGAAGAAGTTTTGATTGGTAGCGATACTTGCAAAATTGTAAATGCTGCAAAAGAGAAAAAGAAGAAAGTGTGTGCAGTTGGAACTACAGCAATGCGTGCAATTGAATCTTCTGTTTCTACAACGGGACAATTAAATCCTTATGTAGGTTGGACAAATAAATTTATTTTTCCTCCATATGATTTTAGTGTTGCTAATTGTATGATCACTAATTTTCATATGCCTGAAAGCACTTTATTGATGATGGTTTCAGCCTTTGGAGGTTATGATTTAATTATGAAAGCATATAAAGAAGCTATCAAGGAAAAATATCGTTTTTACAGTTATGGTGATGCAATGTTGATCTTATAAGAATTAAGGAATAAGTATAAGAATAAAGAAGTCCCGATAATTATTGGGACTTCTTTATTTTAAGAATGTAAAACTGAGATTATTTTTTTGCTCGTTTTATTCGGATCGCTTGTTTTACTTGGTTTTAATGCTCATTATTGTATTTAAATAATTTAGATTATTGATGGTGAATAGAACAGATTGCTATAAAATGCTTTTTAGAACAATCATCAAAAAAATTGTTTTTATTTTTTTGTTTATTTCTATTTTCACTTTAAATGCCGCGCCTTATAAAAGAAATTTACCCGATTGGCAAAAGTTACTTTACAAAACCTATTCATTTGTTTTTGTTGATTCACACGCAGCTAAATTGCGACTGGATTCATTGTATGAAGATTCTAAAAAATTAAACAAGATCGATCGTATTGCGCACTGCGAAGAGATATTGGGTTTGATTAACCTTTTTCAAAATGATGTTGCGGAAGCTCAAAAATTATTTAATACATCCGAATTCTATTTTAAATCGAAAAATGATTTTATTAGTCTGGGCGATTACGAATCACGAAAGGCAATTATTATCATGAATAAACTGAAGTTTAAAGAATCAGAAAAATTATTCATGAGATCGCTTTGGTATTTTGAGCGTTCTAAAGTTGTTGAATATCAAATTGGCACTTATTACAAAATGGGTAAAATGATGTTGTTTGATAATAGACAAGGTGACGCTGTAACTATGTACACTAAAGGATTAAAGTTAGCGGAATCAATAGGAGACAAGTATTTAATTATGGAAGGAAATCTTGATTTAGGTTCTGTTATGATGAATATTAGTCTGGATGCTAAAACCGGGAACTATTTATTAAAAGCCAGAGAAATAGCAATTGAAACAAAAGATACTGGAATGCTTACCACTTCTGCTTTTTATTTGAGTGGCTATTACCAAGAGAGAAATGAAAATGATGAAGCTTTAAAATATGCGCGACAAGCAATTTCTTTTTTCAAAAACAAAAAGGGCAACCCTTTTTATGGAACGTTAAGTGGATTGATGGCTAATTTTTTATCGGAAACACCAAAGTTAGATTCCGCTCTTTATTTTGTTAATATTGCTATTAAAAAACACAGTGACGATCAAAATAAAACTGGGATTTTAGATGGTCGTTCGGTTCGTGCTAAAATATTATATAAAATGAATAATTTTGCAGCAGCAAAAAAAGAATTTGAATTGTGTTTACCGTTAATTCACGAATTGGGTTTCAGCGCTGCTGCCTCAAGGGTTTACAAAGGCTATGCGGATTTGGAATACAAGCAAGGGAATTTGAATAAAGCCTACGAATATCTTTCAAAATTTGTTGCAATTAACGATGCCATATTTAAACAAGAATCACAAAAAGAAATTGCAAAAGTGGAAGCATCGTTTCAAAATGAGAAAAAAGAATTACAAATTGAATCATTGAATAGAGATAAGGCTTTAAAAGATGTTCAGCTATCTGCTAATAGCAAAGAGATAGAATTGCAAAACAGGCAGAAAATTGGAATGGCATTTGGACTTCTGATTGCTTTGGTTTTTTCCTTTTTCATGTGGAAGAGTTACAAGCAAAAACAAAAAGATAATCTCGTTATTAAATCTCAGCGTGATCAAATGGAACAGCAAAAGATCTTGGTAGAAGAAAAGAACCAGGAGATTATGGATAGTATTAGTTATGCCAAGCGTTTGCAAGACGCGATACTACCTCCAACAGATCAAATTAAATCTATTTTTAAAGAAGCATTTATTTTATATCAACCTAAAGAAATTGTAGCCGGTGATTTTTATTGGAAAGATGAACATAACGGTAAAATATTTTTTGCCGTTTGCGATTGTACAGGCCATGGAGTGCCTGGTGCAATGGTGAGCTTGGTCGGACATAATGCCTTGAATAGATGTGTGCGAGAATTTGATCTCACAGAGCCCGGACTAATTTTAGATAAACTTTCTGAGTTAGTTGAAGAAACATTTTCGCATTCTGATAACGATGTGAAAGATGGAATGGATATTTCGTTATGTGTTTATGATAAGAAAAAGAAAACATTAAAATGGTCGGGCGCCAATAATCCAATTTGGTTAATCCAGAATGGTGAGTTTAAAGAAATAAAAGGAGACAAACAACCAATAGGAAAATACGATCATAAAAAACCGTTTTCTACACATGAAATAAATATTAATGCTGATGATCGTTTGTATTTATTTAGTGATGGTTATGCCGATCAATTTGGTGGTGAAAGAGGAAAGAAATTTAAAACAGCCCAATTAAAAAAATTAATTCTTTCTATTCAATCTCAAAATATGGAAAATCAATTATCGAAATTGAATACTACGTTTGAAAATTGGAAAGGGAAATTAGATCAGGTGGATGACGTTTGTGTTATTGGGATTAGGATTTAGTTTGCGAAACGCAATGGAACGCAGATTATTATGATTTAAAGGGGATTAGAGACAAAAGAAAATATACTTTCCCTAAAACAAATAAAAACCCTATTTAATCCTATCAAACTTGCATTACATTTCGTGATCAAGTTAGCGCAGTTTCCTCTATCATATTTTTATCATACTAAGTCCAGTTTATCAATCCTTTCAAATCTTAATAATCTGTGTCATCTGTGTTCCATTTTTTTAAGCGAAGCGCCTTTGATTTTATATGATTTTTTTGTCTACGACAAAGGATCGAAAAACTGTGTGCAGAAAACAGCCACGAATTGCACTAATTTTCACAAATCAAGATGTAATAGAATGCGGATTATTATGATTTAAAAGGATTTTAAACTTCGTTTTTATCACAATTTAATCCCCAACTCTTTTAATTGTTCTGCACTGATTTCACTCGGACTGTCAATCATTACATCTCGGCCCGAGTTATTTTTTGGGAAAGCAATAAAATCGCGGATACTATCTGCACCGCCAAACATACTACAAAGTCTGTCGAAACCTAATGCTATTCCACCATGCGGAGGCGCACCAAATTCAAATGCATTCATTAAAAAACCAAATTGTTTTTGTGCTTCTTCTTTTGTGAATCCTAAAACTTCAAACATTTGTGATTGCAAATCTTTATTAAAAATGCGAATACTTCCACCGCCAATCTCTACTCCGTTAATTACAATATCGTAAGCGTTTGCTCTTATTGCGCCAGGATTTGTTTTTAATAAATGAATATCTTCCGGTTTTGGTGAAGTAAATGGATGATGTTTTGCATGCCATCTTCCTGCCAATGATGCCAATAAATTAGGATCACCTTCATTCCATTCTAATAATGGAAAATCAACTACCCACAAACATGAAAATTTATTTTTATCACGCAATCCCAAACGAGTTCCCATTTCTAAACGTAATTCAGAAAGTGCTTTGCGTGTTTTGTCTTCGTCTCCGGCTAAGATCAATATTAAATCACCGGGTTGTGCATTAAAAATGGTTGTCCATTTTTTGAGATCTTCTTCTGTATAAAATTTATCTACACTCGATTTAATTGTTCCGTCATTATTAAAACGTGCATAAACTAAACCGGTAGCACCAATTTGCGGACGTTTTACAAATTCTGTTAGTTCATCTAATTGCTTGCGTGAATATTCAGCAGCACCTTTCGCACAAATTCCAACAACTAATTTCGCATCATTAAATACTTTGAATTCTTTTCCTTTCACAATGTCATTCAATTCTACAAATTTCATTTCAAAACGCGTATCCGGTTTATCGTTACCATAATATTTCATCGCATCAGCATAACTCATGCGTGGAAGTGTAGGAATATCAATATCTTTCACGGTTTTAAATAAATGTCTCACCAATCCTTCAAATGTTTGTAAAATATCTTCTTGTTCAACAAAACTCATTTCGCAATCTATTTGCGTGAACTCGGGTTGACGATCAGCACGCAAATCTTCATCTCTAAAACATTTTACAATTTGATAGTAGCGATCGAAACCACTCACCATTAATAGTTGTTTAAATGTTTGCGGACTCTGAGGTAAAGCATAAAACTGACCTTCATTCATACGACTTGGTACAACGAAATCGCGTGCACCTTCGGGAGTTGATTTAATTAGAACCGGTGTTTCAACTTCCAGAAAATTTTGTTTGTCTAAATAGGTGCGAATCTCCATTGCTAAACGGTGACGCAATTCTAAATTTTTGCGAACAATTGTTCTGCGTAAATCTAAGTAACGATATTTCATACGTAACTCATCACCACCATCCGTTTCATCTTCAATTGTAAAAGGTGGTGTAATCGCTTCATTCAAAATTTTTAATGATTCAACTTTAATTTCAACGTCACCCGTTGGATTATTTTTATTTTTACTTTGACGTTCAATAACAGTGCCTGTAATTTGCAAAACAAATTCGCGCCCAACTTTATTAGCTTGTTCACTTAATTCTTTATTCCAATCTAAATTAAAAGCAAGTTGTGTAATACCATAACGGTCGCGGAGATCAATAAAAGTCATGCCACCCAAATTTCTACTGGTTTGCACCCAACCACTTAAGGTAATTTGTTTATTGATATCAGAACTTCTTAATTCGCCGCAGGTATGTGAACGTAACATAGTTTTATTTTAAGCACTAAAATTAATGAATTTAATGGGTTTTAGAAGAAAAAGAGACTGAAAAATAATGAAATTTGTCTATTGCGGAAAGCTAAATTCTACCTGCGCTCCGTTATTATTCGAGAGAGTAACCTTACCGTTTATTTGTTCGGTGAGCGATTCTATTAAAGAAATACCCAGGGAGTTTTTGTTTTTTTCGAAACTATCGGGAAATCCAATTCCATTATCTTTCATTTTTATAGAGATGAAATTATCAGATTTAAGTAAAGTCAATTCTATCTCCGGTGTTTTATCTATTCCTTTAAAACCGTGTTTAAATGAATTGGTTAAAATTTCATTTATAATTAATCCAACGGGAATAGTTTTTGTGATATCTAAATGAACCGGAATTAATTGTTTTTTTACAATGATGTTTGAATAGAGTGGGTGACTTCTTAAAACTTCTGGAATAAGATCTGAAAGATAATTTTCAAGATTAATTTGAGAGAGATTTCCTTTTTTGTACAATTGATCGTGAACCATAGCAATGCTTAACACACGATTTTTTGCTTCGTTTAATGCAATCTTTATTTCTTCATTATCTGTACTGTCTTTTTGAAAATTAAATAGAGCGATGATTACAGAAAGATTATTTTTAACCCGATGTTGAATTTCCGCAAGCAAAATTTCTTTTTCTTTTAAAGAACTTTCTATCAAAAGTTTATCTCCTTTTGTTTTATCAATTAATTCGGCCAGATCAGAATATTGTTTGTTCAACATTTTTATTAGTAAATCAGAAATTCGAAGTTTCACCACTTGTTGAAAAAATGTCCAAATCAAAATGGAATGTAGTTTCTCCTGACGACATCTGCGAAAAATTTGGCGCTGATACACTACGTCTTTACGAAATGTTTTTAGGTCCACTTGAACAAAGCAAACCATGGAACACAAATGGTATCACAGGGGTTTCAGGTTTCTTAAAAAAACTTTGGCGTTTATTTTATGGAACCGGTAGCTTAGTTATTACTGAAGACACGGCTACAAAAGCAGAGCTTAAAATTCTTCATGCAACAATCAAAAAAATTACAGAAGATATAGAACGTTTTTCTTTTAATACTTCTGTGAGTAATTTTATGATCTGCGTAAATGAGTTAACGGATTTGAAATGCAATAAACGTTCTGTTTTAGAACCATTGTTGGTTTTAATTTCTCCTTATGCTCCACATATTACCGAAGAACTTTGGAGTTTGTTAGGACATAAAGAAAGCATTTCAACTGTTGCGTTTCCTGAATTTAATCCTGCTTTTTTAATTGAAGATAATTTTACTTATCCGGTTTCTTTCAATGGTAAAATGCGTTTCAATATTGAGTTGCCAATAAACATGGGTGCAGCTGAAATTGAAAAAATTGTTTTAGCGCACGAGAATTCTCAAAAATATTTGGAAGGGAAAGCACCAAAGAAAATAATTATTGTTCCGAAAAAGATTGTCAACATCGTCATTTAAGTTAGACAAAAAGCTAAATTTTTTCGATATAAAACGCCCTTCATTTATTTATTCGTATAAAATATTCTGTACATTGATGCCGTTCTATGCTCCAAAGGTTACTCAATATCGGTATTTATAATAGTCTCGATTTTTATCAAAAAAGAGAGGTAAAACTTTTAAACACTTTATCTCTCTTTGTTATTGTTGGCCTACTTATTGGCTCTACAAATATTTATTTTCTGGGTGAACTTTATCCTGCGATTGCAGAAGGAATAGTTGCACTTCCTTCAATTTTAATTTTCTTTTTAAACTGGAAGAAAAAATATGAGAGTGCGGCTTATACATTCGTGATCAGTATTAATTGCGCTATTTTTTTTATTTCACAATACTATGATCGGTCAACTGACACTTATTTGTATTACTTCCCGGTTATTTTTTGCGTTGCTTTACTTCACAATCCAAACAAACCGCGTTATAGATCCGTTTTATTTTTTCTAATTAT
>JABDBZ010000075.1 GCA_013288385.1 Bacteroidota bacterium | reverse complement strand
TTATTTCCCAAAAATCACGTTCAGCAATTTCGCAGGCCTTTGCCATTCCTATAATTCCGGGGACATTCAAAGTTCCTGAACGCAAATTATTTTGATGGCCACCTCCGTGAATTTGCGTACTCATATTTACTCTCGGATCTTTTCTTCTCACATATAAAACACCAATACCTTTTGGTCCGTGAAATTTATGTGCACTAAAAGCCATGCAATGAATGTTTTGTTCAATCACATTGCATCTCAGTTTACCAACAAATTGCGTTGCATCTGTAAAAAAAACAATTTTTCTTTCTGCACAAATTTGTCCGATCTTTTCTATATCCTGCAATACACCAGTTTCATTATTCGCAGCCATTATGCTTATCAAAATCGTTTTTTCAGTAATAGCTGCGATTAATTCTTCCATGTCAATTACGCCTTCCCTATCCACATTTAAATAGGTTACAGAAGCTCCTTGCTTTTCCAAATAATTGCAAACATCTAAAACAGCCTTATGTTCTGTACTTACAGTAATAATATGATTGCCTTTAACTTTATAGACTTCATAAATTCCTTTTAAAACAAGATTAATAGATTCTGTTGCTCCAGAAGTAAAAATTAATTCATCTGGCTCAGAATTTATATAAGCCGCAATTTGCTGTTTTGCTTTTTCAATAGCAGCTTCTACTTGCCAACCAAATACATGAAGTTTACTTGATGCGTTGCCATAATTATTTTTAAAATAAGGAATCATCGCTTCAATAACTTCGTCATCAACACGTGTTGTTGCATTATTATCAAAATAAATCACCGGTGTGTTCATTTTATTCAATTAAATTTACTTCCATTCTTTGCTTAAAGGTATAAATAAACATTATTTACTTCTCCATTTCATTGTTTTTATATGGGGTTTTTCGCCTATACTTGGTAGATTTATTACTGTTGACGCTTTTTCATTGGTTTGGTTCCGTATTCTAATTACTGTTTTTGTAATGTTTGGTTATATTTTAGTTGCAAAAATTAATTATAAAATTAATCGCAAAACTATCTTTCAACTTTCTGTTACAGGATTAATAATTTTAATTCATTGGCTTTGTTTTTATGGAGCTATTAAAGTTTCAAATATTTCGGTAACTATGGTAGCATTTAGTTCAGGAACTTTATTTAGTTCCATCATTGAACCCATTTTTTTTAAACGCCGGGTTCGAATTTACGAAGTCATTATTGGTTTAATAATAATTACAGGTATTGCTTTTATATTTACAATAGAAACAAAATATTGGTTAGGCATTACACTGGGTATAATTGCCGCTTTAACTGCTGCATTTTTTGGTGTGATTAATGGCTTAATGATCAAAAAAACGGAAGCCGCAGTTATTTCTTTTTATGAATTGTTTGCCGCATTTATTGGCTTGACTTTATATTTATTATTATCGCAAAAAATGGATTCTACTTTCTTTCAAGTTAATAACCAATCGATTCTTGGTTTATTGATTCTATCTTTAGTTTGCACAGTTTTTCCATTTATCGCATCCGTTAATTTGAATAAATATTTAAGTCCGTACACTCAAATACTCACTGTTAATTTAGAAACAGTTTATGGGATTATTTGGGCTATTATTTTTTATAATGAAAACAAAGAGCTAACAGCGAGTTTTTATGTTGGTGTAGTCATTATTTTAGCTGCTGTGTTTTTAAATCCAATTATAAAAGGCAGATTAGAATCAATAAAAAAATAATTTAAAACAAAAAGATATCTATTTTTATAGTTAAAATTTAATAAATGAAAAAGAATTATTGCGACGAGTGCGGAGAAGAAATAAAAGGTAGAGCAGATAAAAAGTTTTGTGACGATAGCTGTAGAAATAATCATAATAATAAACTAAACAGCGATGGTAATAATTTAGTACGGAACCTTAATAATATATTAAGAAAGAACAGACGGATTTTAAAAGAAACTCTAAAGCGCGAAGAATTAATTAAATTGAATAAACAAAAACTGATTGATAAGCAATTTAATTTTATGTATTTCACCAATATTGTTCATACGAAAAATAATACGACCTACTATTATTGTTATGAATTCGGTTATCTACTGTTAGAAAATGATCAGATTTTAATCGTCAAAAAAAGAGATAAGCCTAAAGAAAAATCAAATTAAATTTTATTTCAATTTTCTTCCTACTTCCCGCTCAATATCACGCTTTTTAATGTCATCTCTTTTATCAAACTCCCTTTTACCTTTGCTTAATGCGATATCCAATTTCGCAAAACCTTTATCATTTATAAATAAACGAATGGGAATAATTGTAAGGCCTAAATCCTTTACCTTCTTTAATAATTTATTAAGCTCTATTCTATTCAACAATAATTTACGCTCTCTTAAAGGTTCATGATTGTAAAAGGAAGCTTCAGAATATTCACTGATATTTAAATTCTTAATATACAATTCGTTGTTTTTGAAATAGCAATAACTGTCGCTCAAATTCGCTTTTCCTTCTCTTAACGACTTAATTTCGGTTCCTTTTAAAACCAAACCGGCAGTAAAATTCTCAAGAAACTGATAGTCAAATTTTGCTCTTCTATTCTCTATATTGATCTTATTGCTTAACTTAGGCACAGGGTAAAATTACTAATAATGTTAGACAGTACAATTAATTTAATAAAAGCGAACTTAAATGATGTGGAGTTAATTGAAAGATTAGCACGCGACATTTGGCATCATTACTACCCAAATATTATTTCAATGGAACAAATTGAATATATGCTTGCCAAAATGTATAAAAAAGAAAGCTTAATTGAACAAATGACAGAAAAGAATGATGTTTTCTATCTAATCAATATTAATAACGAACCAAAAGGATTCATTTCTATAACTCAAACTGGGGAAGGTGATTATTTTCTTAGTAAGTTTTATATCCTTCAAACTACTGCTGCTAAAGGAAAAGGGACCCGCGCTTTTAAACAATTGCTTTCTGTTCTTCAACCAAATACGATCTCATTAACCGTTAACCGACAAAATTATAAATCGATTAACTTTTATTTCAAAAATGGGTTTGTAATAGAAAAGGTAGCTGATTTTGATATTGGAAATGGATTTGTGATGAACGATTTTGTAATGAAATGGAATAAGCCAAACTAAATAATTCCGATTTCTGATTGTTTTACCCAGCCTTCGTTTCCATTATCAATCTTAATTAAAACCCAATCGCTATTCGCTTCAACAATTCTCACTTTGGTGCCCTCATGAAGTGTAAATTTTAATGAAGCCGAAATATTTGGTTCGTTTGTAATCTTGATTTCTTTTACCAAAATAATTGCGAATTTATTTTCTTTTTTACTATTCAAAGCAGAGTTACCAAAAAAGTAGACAACAACTAAGGCGATGCAAAAAATAATTGAGAACACGAACGAAATTCTTTTTACAAGAATTGAACCCGATTGAATGAAAACAAAAAACAAAACACAAACAACAAACGCCATTAATATGCTCAGCCAAGCCCAAGTTTCGGTTGAAAACACATTGACGATGTTAGACTTAACAGCATTAATAAAAAAATTCTCTTTGGCATCAATCTTGTCAGTAGTTTTGGCGGATGCAATTCCCAAATTGATTTGTATGTCCTTATCATTTGGATTTATTTTTCTAGCCAATTCGTAATAATAAATTGCATAACCAATTTCCTTATTTCTGTAATACGAATTAGCTAAATTAAAATATAACTCATATGACTTATTCCCTTCAGTAATCAATTGTTGATAGCAGGTAATAGCTTCTTTATAATTTTTACTATCATATGCTTTTTCTGCTTTTTGAATCAAATCATTTGAAAAGGTTTGATTTATCAATCCAACAAAAAAAATGAATATTATAATTATTCTTTTCATGCCTTCTTTGTATTTAACTCCTCTTCTATTTCTGTGATCAAGTTTATTGTATCATCATAAACTTCCTTTAAGTTGCCACTCACCGCGCCTGGTGCATATTTAGCGTACTCACTTGTTTCAATAGTTTTAATTAATTTTTCTATTTTTTGTTCGTTCACTTTTTTGGAATTTAAAGTATTTTTTACATTTTCCTTTGAAACATCTGCTAACGGCATATTTAATTTATGACTCAAATAATTATTAATAGCCATCAATATCTCAGTGTAAAATTCGTCCTTTTTATTACTTTTCATTAATTTCTCAGCAAGTATTAATTGCTTTTTTGCAACTCTTGCCGCCTTTCTTTCCTTTACCGCAATCATATTACTGTTATTTTTTAAATAATTATTTCTCAAAACCAATGTAGTTCCTAAAAGGATAAAAGGGGTAATTAATAACAATATATGCGTAAACGAATTAAAGAATTCAATATTTGCTTTGCTTAAATTGAAATCCCCTTTTTTAATATAACGAATATCGTTCTCCGTTTCCTTTACCTGATTTTGAGGTGAATAAACTTGTGCTCCAACACTATTTGGATCGGGTGGCAAAACGGTAATATGTAATTCCGGTGAAGGAATTGTAATATATTTTTTTGAATCTAAATTAAAATAAGAAAAATCTAAATTCGAAAGTTGGAATTGGCCTTCTTGTCTTGGAATAATTAAATAGTCAAAAGTCTTAGACGTTGCACCATCAGTTACTTTCGGTTCGTATGTTTCAAACGATTCTGGAAGATCTAGTTTGGGTGCATCAATCAATTTAATGTTTCCTTTACCTGTAATTGTCATTTTTAAATTGAAAGCATCATTAGCTTTTACAGTTTGTCTGCTCGCCTCTATTTTGTAAGAAAAACTTCCCACTGCTCCGTTAAAATTCGCAGGCCTACCTTCAGCAGGTAGATCCATAACATCCAAAGAAACAATTTTACTCGAAACTTTAACAGCTACATCTTCATAGCCGGCAGTGCCAAAAAACTGCTCGAAAATATTTCTCGGTTTGGTATTTGTTTGTCTTCTTATGACAACATCACCATCAATTGGACTAATATTTATTTTTCCAATCTTATTTGGTGTTGCAATATTTCTAAATATTTCGAACGTATGATAATTTACACCATCTACATTTTCAACTGCCGTTTGATTTCCACTGGTTGATGGAAGAGTTTGTGACCAAAAGCCTTCATAAATAGGAGGATTGAATCTTTGAAATTGAACAATCTGATTGCGCGAATACACTTTTTGTGAAATAACAATTTGTTCTCCCAGATAACATTTCGATTTACTCAAAATAGTACGAATAAAAATATCCGAACCATCTGCTTTTGTGTTTGAAGTTGTACTTGGAGGAGTATTAGTTCCCGCTTGAGGCGTCGCATTTCCTTTTACAGCTTCAATTGCTATTGGAGCAGACGCGAGTTTTTGTCCGTTCGAAGTAATGGTAGCAGATCCAATAGTTAGTTTACCTTCCCGTTTTGCAACAAGCACGTAAGAAAAAGTATGCGATTGACTAACTTGACCATTAATAATTTGAGTACTTGTGCTTTGATTTGGACCACCCGCTATATCAAAGTCTTTAAAAACGGGCGGAGTAATATCAGTAATAGCAGTATTGATGACAAATGCCAATTCAAATGTTTGACCAACCTGAACAACTTTAGAACTTACCTGTGCATAAAATTTTTGAGCCGCACTATCAAAATAAAAAGCCACGGCAAATATTACAGCCATTAATATTTTTATTTTGTTTTTGTAATTCATTAATTCAAGTTACGTTTAAATTTTATTTTTTGTATAAACCAATCCGTTAAGTTTTATTAAAACTACCAATCTTTATCAGGAGGAGATTTAGATGCATCCTCCTGTTTCTGTTTTCTCTTATCCTGTGTTTTCTTTTCAGCATTCATCATCGCTTTCAACAAACGTTCGGCATCCTCCTTACTAATCTGATTTTGCTGCTGCTGTTGTTGCTTTTGCTGCTGTTGTTTTTGATCTTGGTTTTGTCCGCCACCACCTTTATTTTGTTTTGGAGGTCTGTTTTTTAAAGCATATGCCAAATTATATCTTGTCTCTTCATCTTTTGGATTATATTTTAACGATTTTTTATAAGCAGTAATTGCTTGTTCATAATCTTTCTTTTGCAAATAACAATTTCCGATATTATGCCATGAGCGATGCAAAGTATCTTTATCAGAAATTGTATTCGCTACAACTGCAAAATTTTGTGCAGCCTCTTCAAATACTAAATTCGCTAATGAATCTGGACTAACTTTTTGTTTCCCTTGTAATACACCAAGCTTTGTGTTTTTTATTTCAGTTGCATTTCTGTACAATGCATTTCCCAAATTAAAATTTGCCTTGTAATTTTTTGGGTTCACTTTTAGTGCTTCTCTGTATGCGTAAGTAGATTGCACATAGTTGGAATCGTGATAGAAATTATTTCCTTCAAAAACCAACTGTGCATCTTTTTGAGCGGAAGAAGTATTTGCAAGCAAAATAAACCCAATGAATGTAAGCATAACAGCAAACATTTTACAATGCGTTAATTTATTTAGACTACGACTTTGTTGCATTTCCAAAAAGATTTAATTTTTTAAACCATTCACTTACCCGTTCACTTATAAAAAACTCAATAAAAAAAAGAGTTAATGCTAATGCTAAAAACCATTGAAACTGATCTTCATAATCTGTAAACATCTTTGTGTCTATTTTCGATTTCTCTAACTCGTCCACTTTATTTAAAATGGCTTTAATACCTAAATCACTTTGGCTCGCTTGTACATAAACACCATTTCCTTTAGAAGCGATTAATTTTAAAATGTCGGAATTTAATTTTGTTACAATCGTTTGACCTTCTTTATCTTTCCGGTATCCCTTTATAACTCCATTTTCAATATATGGAATTGGAACGCCACTTTCGGATCCAATACCAATAGTATTAATCATAATCCCATTTTTCCCTGCTTCTTCTGCAGCACTCGCAGCTTCTATTTCGTGATTTTCTCCATCGGTAATTAAAATAATTGCCTTGTTTTTCCCTTCATCTTTTCCAAACGATTCAACGGCTTTATTTATTGCTGCACCAATATTAGTGCCTTGAACCGGAACCATTTTTGTATTAATAGACGAAAGAAATAATTTTGCAGCACTGTAATCACTTGTAATCGGTAATTGCACGTATGCTTCGCCTGCAAAAATGATTAAGCCTAAACGATCACCTTCTAAACCATCAATCATTTTTTCTAATGCATACTTTGCTCTTTCCAAACGGTTAGGCGTTAGATCTTGCGCTAGCATACTATTACTTACATCTAAGCAAACAATTAGATCTGCTCCTTCACGTTTTACTTCGGTTAATTTACTTCCCGTTTGAAGATTGCATAATGCCAATATTAAACTGCTGAAAGCCAAACTAAACAGTACAATTTTTATAATACGTTTACGGGAACTTGAATATGGAAGTAAATTACTTACAAGTTGTTTATCACCCAATTTTTTTAATCTCTTTCTTCGATACGAAAAATACAATAATGCCAACAACGCAAAAATGCCTATTGCAATAAAGCCGTAAAAATAAATTATATGTTCGAACTTATACATTATGGCAAACTTCTAAATAAAGTGTATTTTAAAATAAATTCAAGCAATAATAATACCGCTGCAATCAAAGCAAAGGGTAAAAAATGCTCTGCTTTATTCGTAAAACTTTTTTCACTGGTAATTGTTTTTTCCATTTTATCAATTTCCTTTGAAATGGTAACTAAACTTTCTTTGTTAGTTGCACGAAAATATTTTCCACCTGTCATATTTGAAATATCAGTCATTACTTTTTCATCAATTTCAACATCTACATAATCGTATTCATACTCACCTGGTGCATAAATAGCAACCGGTTGCAAAGCTTTGCCTTTGGATCCTACACCGATACAATATACACGCACACCAAAAGTTTTGGCTAACTCTCCTGCAGTTAATGGCGGTACTTCACCCATATTACTTACACCATCACTAATTAAAATAATAACTTTACTTTTTGCTTTACTCTCTTTGATGCGAGCAACAGCATTTGCTAGTCCCATTCCAATTGCTGTACCTTGATCGAGCATACCCGCTTTAACTTGCTCAAACATATTTTTTAAAACTTTATGGTCACTTGTAATCGGACATTGTGTAAATGCTTCTCCACCAAAAACAACTAAACCAATTCTATCATTTGCCCGCGCATCAATAAAATTGAGCATTACCTCTTTTGCAACTTCGATTCGGTTAGGTTTAAAATCTTTTGCAAGCATGGATAAAGAAACGTCTAGACTCAATACTATATCTATACCTTCTGTTTTTGAATTTTTCCAACTGCTACGGGATTGCGGACGGGCAATTGCAGCAATAATAAATGTAATAGCTAACAAACGAAATATAAAAAGTACATGCCTGAATTTCGATTTGAGTGAAGGTTTAATGCCGTGAAAAAAAGTAAAAGATGAAAAATTTAATTCCCCTTCCATTTTTTTTAACCGCCAAATATACCAAACGATCATTACAGGAATAATGAGCAGTAACCAAAACCAATGCTTTTCTGCAAATTGTATGTCACCTAAAAATTCGTT
>JABDBZ010000074.1 GCA_013288385.1 Bacteroidota bacterium | reverse complement strand
ACGTAGTTTAGTATTTAGATAAATAAAAAAGGATATCTAAAACTAATTAGATATCCTTTTTTATTTTTTCAAGAATTATTTATTTCAATAAAGTAACGTGACCAGTTTTGGTATGCGTTTTTCCATCCAATGAAGTGTATCCAACTTCATATGTGTAAGTATCAGTTTTGGATAAATTACCTTCGTAAATTCCATCCCACCCTTTTAATTGATCGTTAGATGTAAATAGTTTTTCACCCCAGCGATCAAAAATTGTCATTTCAAATTTACTTAAACCAGTACCATAAACCATGAATACGTCATTAACACCATCACCATTTGGTGTGAAAATATTTGGGATATAAATATTGTAATTTGTAGTTACTTCAACACAAACTTCATCGTAAGCAATACAACCGAAATCATTTATAGCTTGTACTTTGTAGCAGCCACTTGTTTTTGGTAAGATCTGAGAGTTTGGACAATCTTTACACAATATACCATCGCCATAAATCCAAGTTAAAGTACCGTTTCCAACAGCATTTAAATACATAGGTTCATCTAAATTAGCCGCATAATCTTCTCCTGCATTTACTGTTGGAGTAGGATTTACTTTTACAAAAACAGTTATAGATTGCAAACAGTTTCCATAATTTGAAATGTTTACAGTGTATGTTGTGGATACTTTTGGACTTGCAATAGGATTAAACAATGTAGGATCGCTTAATGTTGATGCAGGCATCCATGAATATGTATTACTTCCATCAGCTACAAGTCTTGTTGATTCACCATTACAAATTGTAACACTGCCACTTATTTCAGGAACAATTTTTGGGAGTACTTCAATCAATATTTCTTTTCCACTTTGACAAGTTATTCCATAACCTGAATTTACCCCGTAAACTGTATAGTTAGTTGAAGTTAATGGACTCGCTTGTGCAACAGCACTAGTTGTAGAACTCAAGCCAGTGCTTGGTGACCAACTATACGAACTCGCACCGCTTGCAAAAATTGTTGTACTTTGAGTTTCGCATATTTTTTCGTTTGGTGTAGATAATTGCATATTTGGAAAAGGAACAATATATACAGTTACAGTTCCAAATGCTAAACACTCACCATTGCTTCCTGCAACATTATAAATTGTTGTAACATTAGGCGAAGCAATAACTTGATTGCCAATATTAGTATTTAAACCTGCGCTTGGTGACCAAGAGTATGAGTTAGCACCATTTGCAGTAATAGGTGTACTTGAATATTGACATAATGTAAATGAAGGTTGCGAAGGTAAGATACTAGGTAAAACAATTACTGATACTTGATATACAGCGGTAGTTGTACATGTAGCTGCTTCTGCTATCACAGTATAGTTTGTAGTAGTAGCTGGTGATGCATTTACAACCGGACCATTTGGTGTACTTAAAGAACTGCTTGGTCCCCATGTATAATTGGTAGCACCACTGGCAGTTAAATTTATATTACCGCCAAAACAAATTGTATTTGTAAGCGGTGTAATATTTACAGTTGGGTTTGCAACTATGGTAACTGTTGATTGTTGGGTTGAGCTATTGCAACCTAAGCTGGTACCAATAATACTATAAATTGTTGTAGTATTCGTATTAGCAACAACCGAAGAGCCTGTATTACTGCTAAGTGTGGCTGATGGTGTCCAAGTGTATGTTGTAGCATTACTTGCTGAAACCGATACAGTATTACTTTGACAAACACTTGGGCTTGTAACTGAAATGGTTGGATTAGGAATAATTACAGCAGTATAAGTTGCAGAATTTGTACATGTACCATTAGTGCCAGTTACAGTAACTGAACCAATTAATGCTGGTGGTGCTGCAATAAAAGTAATAAATGGTTGGTTGGTTGATGAATAGGTAAGGGCCAATCCTGAAGCGCCAGACCATGTATAAGTTGTAGCTCCCGACGCAGTTAAACTGACGGAATTCATTGAATTATTTGAATTCAAAGCACACATGGTATTGGAAGTAGATGCAATAGTTATTGTTGGAGTTTGAGAAATATTTACAACAGCACTTCCAGCGCAAGCCGCAGCAGTACTTGTTATCATACATGTATAACTTCCTGCAGAACCAATTGTAATTGTTGGTGAATTGTTTGGACCAATTATATTTGGACCACTCCAAACATAAACATTTGTTGCAGTATTAGGGGCGCATGATATTTGAGTTGGACTACCAATACAAGTTGGTGCAGTAATTGTTGGAATGATTGCTGTTAATGGTTTTACAAAAACTGTATCAGGAGAATTACCTGGCATTGCCGAACAAACTTCAAAACCAGTGTTACATTGGCCATAATCAAAATGACAAGTATATGAATTGCCAGAAGCTGCAGGTGTAACTACAACTGTTGGGCCTGTAGCTATTGCAACCGGATTACCAACTTGATACCAATTAAGTGTAGGTGAAACAACTGCACCTGAAGGTGACCATCTCCAAGCATCATTAGCAGCAGTCCATTGCGTTGAATTTCTTCCCGGCACGCAAATACCAATAGTTCCAGCCAAATTATGAATACCTTCTGTACCAGTTCCACCTGACCATTGAACGCAATTTGGTTTATTTGTAATGTGATTTTCAATTAAGTTTGTTGCTTCGTAAATGATTATTTGGAAAGTTCCTAAACCTTGACTAGACCAACACGAATACATTTCTATATCATGCCAGGTTACAACTAATTTTCTGCATGGAGCTGTCCCTAAAGTTTGATAACATACATTCGGAAGGTTTGTAAGCGGATACCAATCTTGCCAAGGACCCATAATTGCATTTTTTGGAGCACTTGGTGAAAGATTTGGAATAGGAGCAGATACAAAAGCGTTTGATTGACCGGCACTAAAAGAAATCCAACCGTTAGAACCCACATAAAATTGAGAATAAGTATTACCAAAAAAACAAAAGTTAAAGCCAATATTAAATGGACCAGCTTGCGAATCATCGCTAAGAGGCACATTGGTAGCACCAACAGTTGGTTGTGGTGCAAAAGGAATGCTTGTTACTGCATATGTATTTGTAAGGTTTGCAGTTACAGTTGAAGGTAAACATGTATTTAGATTCGCAGTTAAAGTTGCCTGCGTTTGACCACAAGGTAAATATTGATCCGGGCCTAAACTCGGACAATTATTTTGTGATTTATATACAATCACACTCAACATGAATGCAACTGTAACTAAAAACTTATTAATTGTATTTTTCATACTACAAATTTAAGTATAGAAGCCAATAAGAACAAGGAATAAATACGAAAGAGGAACTCAACTTATTGAAAATGAGTTTTGAGTGAGTAAAGTCTAAAACGAAATCTAAATATTAATTTTTGTTAAACAAAAAGTAATTAAATTTCTTTAAATGGTTCTGTTAACATCCCACTGCTCTAGGTAATCAGCAACTTTTCTCAAAAAGGTACCGCCTAATGAACCATCAACAACACGATGATCGTATGACAATGATAAAAACATAAATTGTCTGATGCCAATCATATCGCCTTGTGGGGTTTCAATAACAGCAGGTTTTTTCTTAATTGTACCAACAGCCAATATGGCAACTTGTGGTTGTAAAATAATTGGTGTCCCCATTACATTACCAAAATTACCAACGTTCGTAAGGGTAAAAGTGCCACCTTGTATTTCATCAGGTTGAAGTTTGTTTGCTCTGGCGCGTGTTGCAAAATCGTTTACACTTTTTGTAATACCCAATAAGTTTTTTTCATCAGCATTTTTAATAACTGGCACAATCAAATTGCCGGTTGGTAAAGCGGCAGCCATTCCAATATTTATTGATTTACGTTTAATTATTTTTGTTCCTGTTTGATCAACCGAAACATTTATCATTGGGAAATCTTTTATTGCTTTTGCAACTGCTTCAATAAATAATGGAGTATAAGTTAATTTTTCGCCTTCCTTTTTTTCAAAATCTTTCTTCACCTTCTCTCTCCATAAAACTAAATTTGTAACATCTGCTTCCACATAAGAAGTTACGTGAGGTGCAACATGTTTACTCATTACCATATTGTCGGCAATGATCTTACGCATGCGATCCATTTCAATAACTTCATCACCTGCCATTAAAGATACAGCAGGACGATTTACAATAACCGCATTGTCGCCTGCAACAATAGGATTTGAAACAGATTTTGTTTCTGATGTTGAACTTGTTGTTGAAACGTGATTTGTAGCAACAGGCTGTTTGTTTGGATTTGCAACATAGGCCAAAATATCTGCTTTTGTAACTCTTCCTTCTTGTCCGGTACCTTTTATAGATTCTAATTCTTGAATGGAAATACCTTCTGCTTTCGCGATACTTTTTACTAATGGGGAATAAAATTTATTAGCCTGAGAGTAATCATTTGAATTAGTTGCAGCGGAGGCTACACTTGTTACAACAGGTTGAGTTTTTATTTCAGTTTTTATTTCCGGCGCTGAAGTTTTTGGAGCCTCAGAAACAACTGCGCTTGCATCACTACTTATCACTGCAATAACTGCTCCTACTTGAACTACATCACCTTCTTTAAATAAACGTTTCATCAAAGTTCCTTCAAACGGAGAAGGAATTTCACTATCTACTTTATCAGTGGCAATCTCCAAAACAGTTTCATCTATCTTGATCTTATCACCTTCGTTTTTGGTCCATTTAATGATCGTAGCTTCTGCTACACTTTCGCCCATTTTAGGCATTATTAAATCAAAGTTGGCCATATTGATATCTATTATAGAGCTACAAAAATAGTGGTATTGGTGGCATTGCCAAAATTATTTTATGAGTTAAAAGGAAGAATTAGCCAAAGCTGAATAGAAATCACTCGAAATCTTTGTAGAGAAGATATTTTTTACGGATTTCCTTGAATTTAGAAATATCATTTTGCCAAGTAGATCGTATTTCTATTTCACTTTTTCCAGTTTTTATTTGTTCTTGTAGTTCAGTATTTCCGGCATGATAATTAAAATTTTTATCAAAAAAATCTTCTTTTTTTAACTTCGAATAAAATAATATAAGCCATGACAAATCTATTTTCTTTGGATGGTTTTTTAAATAACCCGAATTTCGAAGATCAACACCAAAACATTTTTCATTTGCATATTTCGGTTTTTTAGAAAGTTCGGAAGGCTTTGGGATAAAGAAAAAAGAAGTATCCGGATATTGCGGATGACCTATAACTTGAAATGGAAAATTAGTTCCTCTTCCCAAACTCATTACTGTCCCCTCAAATAACCCTAAACTTGGGTAAAGCAATACAGCTTTACTATTCGGAATATTAGGAGAAGGATTTACAAGTAATTCATAAGTCGCATTTCGATCATAGTTTAAACATGCAACAATACTTAATTTACATTTTACGCTATTCTTTAACCATCCTTCTGCATTAGCCATTTGAGCATATTCACCGCAAGTCATACCATAAACAAGCGGCACGTTATGCATGCCTAAAAAACTTTTAAATTCGTCTTTTAAAACCGGGCCATCAATATAAAATCCATTTGGATTTGGCCTGTCGAGTATAATTAATTCAATGTTGTTTTCAGCGCAGGCTTCCATAACATAACAAAGCGTTGAAATGTATGTATAGAAACGTACACCAAGATCTTGAATATCATAAACTACAACATCAATTCCTTTCAAATCTTTTGTACTTGGTTTTTTATTGCTTCCATAAAGTGATATTACGGGTAAATTTGTTTTTGCATCTTTATTGTTGTTTACTTTTTCGCCGGCTTCGGTATTGCCTCTGAAGCCGTGTTCCGGACCAAAGATCTTTTTAATATTTACTTTAAACTTTAAAAGTGTATCAACAATACTCACACCTTTGATAACGCCTGTTTGATTTGTAACAATTGCAACTTTTTTATTTTTTAATTTGGGTAAATAGTTACCGAATTGTTGTGCGCCAATAATTACTTGTTCGTAATCTTTAACTGCTAAATTTTGTCCATAGCTTATAAATACCGTAAAATAAACTATTACAAGCGTGATCAATTTCTTATTTTTGTGTCTTAACATCATTTTTTGAATGTAGAAAAATACATAGCCGACCGAATAACAAACTCCAATCAAGGACAAAATAGTATTTCTAAACCAATCGTAAAGATAGGGATTTTAGGAATAGTTTTAGGTCTATCTGTTATGTTACTTACCATTAGTGTTGTGTTAGGATTTAAAAAAGAGATCACGAAAAAAGTGACCGGATTGGCGGCAGACATTACAATCAGTAACATTAGTTATGGTTCTAATGGAGAACAAATACCAATAAAAATCTTAAAGGATAGTTTAATTACTTTAAAGAAATTACAAGGAATCAAACATATCCAATCTATTGCTTTTAAAAATGGAATTGTAAAAACAAAAACCGAAAATGAAGGAATTTTGATCAAAGGAATTGATACTACTTATGATGTAACTTTCTTAAAGAAATATTTACTGAGCGGAAATTTGCCTTCTGTGGGCGACAAAGAAACAAGTAATGATATATTAATCAGCGAAAGTTTGGCTACAAAATTAGACTTAAAACTGAATGAAAAATTTTTAGTCTATTTTGTTGTGCAACATGAGTTGTATGATTCTATTCAAAAAGTTGCGTTTACAAAATTCGAACAGCGATCCCGTAACTTTAATATCTGTGGTATTTTTAAAACTTCTTTTTCTGATTTTGATAATAATTTAACCTTTGCTGATCTCAGGCAAATTCAGAGATTGAATTATTGGGACTCCAGCATGGTTGGTAATTACGAGATCAGGGTAAGTGATTTTGAAAGATTGGATGAAACGCTTGATGAATTAAATGAATCTTTGGGAATCAATTATCAAATTATTAGTGTGAAAGATACTTTCTCAAACATTTTTATTTGGTTAGATAAATTAGATATTAACGGAGTGATTATAGTTGTGCTTATGATTTTAGTTGCGGTTATAAATATGATAACCGCTTTGTTAATTTTGATTTTGGAGCGGACAAATATGGTTGGTATGCTAAAATCAATGGGCATGAGCAATGTCGATGTTCGTAAAATTTTCTTTTATATTAGCATTCGCCTTTTATCAAGAGGCTTATTGTGGGGAAATGTTTTAGGAATAGGAATTTGTTTGATCCAATATTATTTTGGATTGGTTAAACTGGATAGCTCAACTTATTATATCGATAAGGTTGCAATCGAATTAAGTTGGATGTCTTATTTGCTGCTGAATATTGGTACAACATTTGTTTGTATTCTTATGCTGTTTTTGCCAACTCTGATACTTACAAAAATAACACCAATAAAAACGTTGAGGTTTGATTGAGTTTCCTTTAAAAACGTGTCACCCTGAGCCTTTCGACTACGCTCAAGATAAACTCAGTCGAAGGGCGACTCATAAATAACTTAATAAAAATCTCCCACAGAATTCGCTGAATTTCGTAAAACTAAACAAAAAATCTGCGTTAATCTGCGAGTTCTGCGGGAAACAAAAAACATTAAAAAAATTGCTTTATTTTCCTCAAAGGCTTCAACCAAAGGGTATAAAATTTTGGTTTCAATTCATTTACTTCCCAGGCTTTTCTGTCTTCTAAATTGGCAATTACGCGATTGTTTATATTGGCGTTACTCTGACCGCCAACTCTCATTTTAATAATGAATTCGTTGAGGTAAGCTAATTTTATTTTGTGTTTATGAATAAAACGCAGCATCAATTCATAATCAGCGGAAGTTTTAAAATCTAAATTAAATGAACCGAATTTTTTATAAAGTTCTTTCTTTGCAAAAAAGGTAGGGTGGGGTGGCATCCAACCATAAAGAAAGTTACCTTGAGAATATTTTCCTGAATTCCAATTGCGAATAAATTTATTAGTATTCATTTTGTCCACGTAATGCAAATTCGCATACAATGCATCGCTGTGTGTTTCATTTATAGTTTTCACAACATTTTGGATAACAGAATTGTTGGCATAAAAATCATCTGAATGCAAAACACCAATGATGTCGCCAGTCGCAAGCGCAATCCCTTTATTTAGTGCATCGTAAATTCCATCATCTTTTTCCGAAATAAAGTGTTGAATTTTATTTTTGAATTTATTAATTATTTGAATTGTTTTATCCGTAGAAGCCCCATCGATAATAATATATTCAATGTTAGTGTAAGTTTGATCAATAACTGAACGAATAGTTTGTTCTAAAAAAGTTTCACTATTGTATGTAACAGTTATGATAGAGACTTTCATTATAAGTGATTAATGAATTCTACCAAAGATGTAAATTGAAAATCTATTTTGTCATCTTTTGCTTTTTGGTTGTGAATGTAAACAGTTTTCATGCCTGCTTTTCTGCCAAATTCCATATCACTCATGCTATCGCCAACAATTATACTTTTTTGAAAATCAATTTGAGGGAAATCTTTTTTGGCTTCTAAAGCCATGCCAATATTAGGTTTGCGATGAGGATGATTTTCTGAAGCAAGATGCGGCGAATAATAAACCCGATCAATAATGCCACTAAAATATTTTAATTCGTACAACATGTTTTTATGGATGATCTCGAGATCTTCTTTTGTATGCAAGCCTTTACCGATTCCT
>JABDBZ010000073.1 GCA_013288385.1 Bacteroidota bacterium | reverse complement strand
GCTAACCATAAATGCTGCAAGTATAGGTTTCTTTGAAGCAACAGGAGCTGTTTCTTTTGCAGATGGTGACTTGCTAAGTATACAAGGAATTAATGCAGGTTCGGCAGGAGGTATTGGTATATTAAGGGTTGAACTTAGCTATTATTAATAGTAATTCAGTCTTTAAAAAATAAACTCTCATGGGAAAATTAATTTTCAAATACTTATTAATCTTGATTGGTTTATTGCCTTTTAACAAACTAAATGCTCAAAATTATTATACTCCCCAATCAAATACAGTTGTTACAAATGTTACTGCAATTATAAATGAAACGGTTTATATTAACCCCATTTATCTAGCCAATTATATTGAAGTTCCTTTGGATTCATCCTTATTTGCAAAGATTACTATGCTTAATATTAATTCGAATAGAAATTCAGAAAGAAATATTAATAAAACTTCACCTATTGATTCTCAAAAAGAAAAAAATCCTAAGAAAAAGAATAAATAATTTTTAATGAGAAGAGCGAAATTGATATTGATTCATTTGTTTTTATTCACTTCTTGTTTAGTGTTTGGTCAAGGCATAGTTAACAATGGCGCACATCTCGTTTTTTCCGGAGCTTCATATATTTATATTAATGGCGCATCAAATGGCGGTTATTTAAGTCAGTCAAATGGTATAATTGATCCAAGCTCCACCGGTACATTAAGTTTGCAAAGTAATTGGGTCAATAACTCAGCGAATACAGGCTTTAGCAGCGATAATGGTTTAGTAATTATGAATGGTGCCAATCAAAATATAAGTGGAAGCAACTCAACAACATTTTATAATTTAAGTTTACAAGGTTCCGGTGTAAAAACTCAAAATATAAATACATCTGTGGGAGGTGTTTCAACTACAACAGGCACTTTATCTGTTGGGAATGTAATTTATGACCTTAACTCAAATGTTTTAACCATTACCAATCCATTGAATAGTGCCGTTACTGCGGGTAGCGGGTATGTTTTAAGTGAGACAAATGCCGCAGTTAATCCAAGTATTATGCGTTGGAATATGAATACTTCTACAGGTTCTTACGTTTACCCTTTTGGTGTAGCAGGAACGCAAATTCCTTTCACATTTAATAAAACCACTGCTGGCTCTTCTAATGTTGATGTTTCAACACGATCAACCGCAGCCTCAGATAATCAACCTTGGGCCGGCGCGAGCAATGTTGGTGCTGTTGGTTTTTTCTATTGTCCAAATAATTCAATGTCTGCAAACCCTTGTGCAGCTAATTCTGTTATTGATCGTTGGTGGGATATTACACCAAGCGCTGCAGTTACAGCCAATGTTACATTTAGTTATAGAGGATCAGAAAACACTTTAACCTCACCTTATGATGTTGGAAATATTGGAGCACAATGGTGGGATGGTTCAAATTGGAATCTCGATAATGCCACAACAGGAAGCGCTCCGGCAGTTTCATCTGGCGTAGGAAATGTAACTGCAAATAGTTTATCGCAATTTTGTCCTTTTGTTTTATCGTCAGTTGCGGTTCCTTTACCAGTAGAAATTACTCAAATAGATGTAAAATGCCTTGGTAATGGAAATTTAATTAGTTGGACAACCCAATCAGAAAGTAACAGTAAATATTTTATTATCGAAAAAAGTATTGATGCATTAAATTTTAATGAAGTTGGAAGAATTAATGCGGCAGGCAATAGTTCTAAAGGACTTTCATATTCATATACTGATTTAACGAATACTGATAATAACACATCTGTATTTTATTACCGCTTAAAAGAAATTGATATAAATAATTCTGCGAAAAAATATAATATTCTTTCTACTCAAAATTGTAATAAGAAAACAGATTTGATTGATGTTGCAAATAGTTCAGATGGAAAAGTTTTTATCAGCTTTAATTCATCCAATGATAGTGAATACACCATAAAAATATTCGATCTCGTTGGTAAATTGCTTAAAGAAGAAAATCAAATCGCCAATAAAGGTTTGTACAAAATGCAATTAGAAACGACAGGCCTCCCACAATCTATTTACCTCTTAACTATTAATGGTAATGGCCTAATTAAAAATCAAAAGGTTGTCATAAACGGCAATTAATTTTGTTTAAACCTTATTATAATTTCTTCTCTCTTTTTCCACATTATTATTAAGTTTGTAGGATTACTTAAATAAATTAATGAAACCTACATTACCAAAAGGAACCCGTGATTTTAGTCCAACTGATGTTTACAAACGCCAGTATATATTTAATATCATTCAAAACAATTTTCAATTATTTGGTTACCAACCTATAGAAACACCTGCCATGGAAAGCATACAAACGCTTACAGGGAAATATGGCGATGAAGGTGATCAATTAATTTTTAAGATTTTAAATTCGCGTTTAAATGAAAGCACTAAAAAGGATTTGCTCCGTCAAAAATTTGAAGAAAATTTAAATACGCCTATTAATTCGGAGGAGTTAACCGAAAAAGCTTTACGTTATGATCTAACCGTTCCTTTTGCCCGTTATGTGGTGATGCATCAAAACGATATTACTTTTCCATTTAAACGTTATCAAATACAACCTGTGTGGAGGGCTGATAAACCGCAGAAAGGCAGGTATCGCGAATTTTATCAATGCGATGCAGATGTAATAGGAAGCAATAGTTTGGTAAATGAATTGGAGTTGATAGCGCTAATGGATAAATCATTTAGCGAATTAAAAATTCCTGTAAAATTAAAAATTAATAATCGCAAAGTTTTAAGTGCTATTGCTGAAGTTTCGCAACAGTCGGATAAATTAATTGATATTACCATTGCAATTGATAAGCTTGATAAAATTGGTAAAGACGGCGTAATTGCTGAATTAAAAAACAAAGGTATAAGCGACAAAGCACTCGAAACTATTTTCCCGATTATTGATTTTACCGGCACAAACGACGAAAAATTAAAAACACTAACCAATCTTCTTGGCAAAACCGAGATTGGAAAAAAGGGAATTGAAGAATTAGCTTATTTATTTTCTAATACAAAAACATTAGGTTTAAAACATATTATTTTAGAATTAGATATTACATTAGCCCGGGGTTTAAATTATTACACGGGAACAATTTTTGAAGCTAAAGCAGATGCCGGAACATTTACACCAAGTATTTTGGGCGGAGGAAGATATGACGATCTTACCGGTGTTTTTGGTTTAAAAAACATGAGCGGTGTAGGTATCTCCTTTGGTATCGATCGTATTTTTGATGTAATGAATGAACTCAATTTATTTCCTGACAAAGTTAGTAAGCCTACATCAACTAAAGTTTTACTCACCAATTTTGGACCAGTTGAAGAAAATTATTGTTTGAAATTAATTCATGAATTACGTTCCAACAACATCAATAGCGAACTTTATCCTGAAGCTAAAAAAATTCAAAAACAATTTGAATACGCTGATAAAAAAGGGATTCCATACGTTTGCATTATTGGAAGCGAAGAAATAGAAAAGGGAATTTTTTCTTTAAAAGATCTAAGTAGCGGAGAGCAGATAAAATTGAATAAAGCTGAATTGATCAAAAAACTCCTTTTTTAAAAGTGTTTTATATATAAAACACTTTTAACTATAAAACGTTTTATATAAAAAACATATTTTTAATGAATTTGTTTTATAAAAAAAACATTAATATATTTGTTCTGTAGTATTAAAAGAACAAAATGGAAACCCTTCTTGAAAAATCAGAAATAAAGATCAATACCGTTAAATCGGGGTTTGACCGCTATTTACTGAATAAGATCGATTTCAACGAACGCTTAATTTGTATTAAAGGTGCCCGAGGTTGTGGTAAAACCACCATGCTTCTTCAATATGCCAAAAACAAAGGTCCAAAAAATGGGAAAACACTTTATGCCAGCTTAGATGATATTTATTTCTTTAAAAATAATTTAACCACACTTATTAAAGAATTCAGGCAACAAGGTGGTCAACTACTCATACTCGATGAAGTGCATAAATATCCAACATGGAGTACGGAAATAAAAAACGCATACGATTTTTATGATGACATCAAAATTATTTTTACCGGTTCATCTGCCCTGCAATTGCATAAAGCTGAAGCCGATCTAAGCCGACGCGCAGCTCAATATACGCTCTGGGGTTTATCGTTCAGAGAGTTTATGGAGTTTTCTGAAGGTATTAATTTACCAATTTATTCTTTAGATGATATTCTAAAAAAACACGAAACTATTTCTAAAGAAATAAGTTCTAAACTAAAACCTCTTGCTTATTTTTATAATTATTTAGCTACAGGTTATTACCCCTATTTTAAAGAAGGGAAAGAAGCATACCATTCTAAATTATTATCTACTGTTAATTTAATTATTGAAATTGATTTACCGGCTATTCAAAACATAGATTACTCAGCAGGTTTAAAATTGAAACGTTTATTTTACCTGTTATCTACACATTGTCCGTACAAACCAAACGTACAACGCTTAAGCGCCGATATCAGTGCTACACGCGGTACTTTACTGCAATACATTGATTATTTAAAAGACGCGCATCTTATTAATTTATTAAAAACAAAAATGGGCGCTCTTAGTTATTTAACCAAGCCCGATAAAATTTTTCTCAACAATACAAATCTCATGTACGCAATGAGCGAATCAAAACCTGATATCGGTACTCTGCGGGAAACATTTTTCTACAATCAATTAAACGCTATTGCCAATATTAATTATACCGAAAAAGGTGATTTTTTAGTCAATGGAAAGTTTATCTTTGAGGTTGGTGGCGAAAACAAAAACTTCAATCAAATAAAAGATATTAAAAACTCATATTTAGCACTTGATAAAATTGAATTAGGAAGAAAGAATAAAATACCTTTGTGGTTATTTGGATTACTCTATTAAAAAAATGTCGCTTCGCTTACACCCAGTATATGTTTAGGTGAAGGAGAGTCGAGGTATGAAAATACCTATTGCTCATTATTAATTTTCTCTTTCTTTTTTCTTAAATAAAAAAGAAACAAAAAATCAAGTCAAAACGATGCTTCTACCCACTCTATAAATTTGTAAGACTCGTTATGGTAAGTAGCTAAAGCCCTTTCCTACTCGTCTAACAAATTTATATTCACGCCCACGCCAGCCCGCCGTTTTGACAGGCCCCGCGCCCTTCTATGGGATTCTTCTTAAAATCTGTGTTAGCCGGTAAGCTTAATAAAAATAACAAGTTTTAATAATCGCCCTGCTGCGTGAGCGATAGAACGGAAATCCTTTTTGCTGCCTCTTTGCAAAAAGATTGCAGTGATAGCGCGACCCCGGCGAATATCTTATCAGAATGAGTTATTATTTCCGGGGACACGCCCATCTTTTTACTAAAAAATATAAAACTCTAATTTGCTATATTTACAAGCTTAGAATAGTACATTTATCCAATACAATTTGAAACAAATTAAATGGCAACACACACTATAAAAATTACATCAAAACTTACTATACAGCAGTTGCACGATTTTCTAAAAGATACCTCTGCAAAAGTTGAATTATCTCAAGAAGCTGAGCAAGCTATTTTAAAAGGCAGAACCTATCTGGAAGAAAAATTAAAAAAACACAATGCTCCCATCTATGGCATTAACACCGGTTTTGGTTCGCTCTGTAATGTTATTATTCCGAATACTGAATTAGAAAAATTACAAGAAAATTTAATTAAAAGTCACGCCTGCGGTTTTGGCAATACCGTAAATAAAGATATTGTAAAATTGATGCTGTTTTTAAAAGTGCAATCTCTTTCTTACGGCAAAAGTGGTATTCAATTAAGTACCGTTCAACGTTTAATAGATCTTATCAATCATCACGTATTTCCTGTAGTATACGAACAAGGTTCTCTCGGCGCTAGTGGCGACTTGGCTCCTTTAGCACATTTATGTTTGCCACTTATTGGAATCGGAAAAGTTGAGTACAAAGGCGAAATAAAAGAAGCTTCAACTGTTTTAAAAGAGTTGAATTTACAACCTATAACTTTAAGTAGTAAAGAAGGTTTAGCTTTATTAAACGGCACACAATTTATGAGTGCTTATGGTATTTATTGTTTAATTAAAGCAAATAGTTTAAATAAATCTGCAGATGTTATTGGTGCAATTTCTCTTGAAGCTTTTGATGGCAGACCAGATCCTTTTAAATCGTCTCTACATAAAATTCGTCCACATAAAGGTCAGTTACAAACAGCAGAAGCATTTCAACATCTCTTAAAAGGAAGCGAAATTATTACAAAAGAAAAAAAGCAGGTGCAAGACCCCTACTCTTTTCGCTGCATCCCACAAGTACACGGCGCAACAAAAGACACAACTGCTTATGTTCTTTCTGCTTTTGAAACTGAAATAAATTCGGTGACAGATAATCCAACTATTTTTCCGGAAGAAGATGAAATTTTAAGTGGTGGTAATTTTCACGGACAACCACTCGCATTGGCTTTTGATTTTTTATGCATTGCGATAAGCGAATTAGCAAGTATTTCTGAAAGAAGAATTTATTTATTAATTTCTGGTCAACGCGATCTACCTCCTTTTCTCACGAAAGAAGCCGGATTGAATTCAGGTTTTATGATCACGCAATATACGGCAGCAAGTATCGTAAGTCAAAGTAAACAATTATGCACACCTGCAAGTGTGGATAGTATTGTAAGCAGTAACGGACAAGAAGATCATGTAAGTATGGGCGCTAATGCTGCTACAAAATGTTTAACCGTTATTCAAAATTCAGAAAAAGTATTAGCTATTGAATTAATGAATGCCACACAGGCACTAGAATTTAGAAGACCTTTAAAATCTTCACAAGAAATAGAAGGTTTAGTTTCTGCATTTAGAAAAAATATTCCTTTTGTAAAAGAAGATGTTTATATGCATGAATTGATGGAGGGGGCGTTAGCATTCATAAAAACAATGTAAATTATGAGTAGTAACTATTACACAAAGTCCATTTCTTTTTTCCAATTTACTTTTTGTCTTAAAACAAAAAGTAACAAAAAATTCAAGAAAATCAGATTCTACGCACATGCTACTCGCCTAGCACTGATTTTCATGCCCTCGCACATCGTTCTAATGAATTATGCCTTATTTAAAGGCTTTTTAAAAAAAAATAAGCATCTTGTTCAATCCAACACACACTTATCCTTTTAAAAAATTGGAACATCCACGTTATATAACTTTAAACAATCTTCCGAAGCATAAAGTGCGTAGGGTTGCTCAAAAGGCGAGCGTTTGGTGCGTGAATTTAAATTTGTTAGATGAGTTTGAAGGAGCTTTAGCCGTCTTCAAAAACGAATCTTGTAAATTTAAAGAGTGGGCAGAAGCATTTTTTGAGCTTGATTTCTTTTGCTACTTTTCTTTATCAAGTAAGAAAAGTAGAATAATAAAAAAATGATTTATTACACAAAATACTTCATAAGAAAAATTAATATGGGCACTTCGACTCCCTGCCTACCGGACAGGCAGGCGCTCAGTGTGACATTATTGTTAATGTTTTTTTTCTCTACACTAACATCATATGGTTGCGAATGCCCCCTCACTCAACTTGGTAAAGCAGAATGCAATAAATATGATATTATTTTCAGAGGTAAAGTAGACTCAGTTATCACTTGCAAAAACAAACCCGGAATTGCATTTTTCGAAGTTCATGATTTATACAAAGGCAATTTAACCAAACATTTTAAAGTAACTTTCGATTGCAACGATCCTTGCGCCAGTGAATTTAAAGTGGGTGAAGAATGGATTATTTATTCAAATTACAAACAAATAGATAATGCACTTATGGATTGGTGTAGCCGAAGCCGGAGATATATTAAAAACAGTAAAGAAGATTTTTATGCTGTTACTTATGGTAATTCTTATGATGATGAAGTTAAATTTCTTTTAGATAGTTTAGGCTTACATCGCTTTTTGAAAGATAACGTGGTTAATCCCGGACAAAGAAATATACTTCCTACAACTAATCAAACAATTTTAATTTTGATCTGTTCCATTTTATGTATCTTACTTTTTTATTATTTATTCAATAAATTTTTTAAATAATGCAAAAAACTACCGAATCAGATTCTTTTTACGATCATCTCGAAAACATGAGTATTCATGAGCTGCTCGTGAATATGAACAAAGAAGACAAAACTGTTCCACTTGCTGTTGAAAAAGCAATTCCTCAAATTGAAAAACTGGCAGAAGTAATTGCAGATAAAATGAAAACCGGTGGTAGATTATTTTATATGGGTGCGGGTACTAGTGGACGGTTAGGGATTGTAGACGCCAGTGAATGTCCGCCTACTTACGGTATTGACCATGGAAAAGTAATAGGAATAATTGCCGGTGGAGATGATGCAATTAGAAAAGCAGTTGAATTTGCAGAAGATGATATCACACAAGGATGGAAAGATCTTCAAGAAAAGCAAATTAACGCAAACGACGTTGTTATTGGAATCGCCGCTAGTGGCTCTACTCCATATGTAGTAGGCGCACTAAAAAAATGTAACGAAAGCAATATTGTAACCGGTTGTATTACTTGTAATGCAGGAAGTGAAGTTGCGAAAGTTGCACAATTTCCAATTGAAGTAGTTGTTGGCCCCGAATTTGTAACCGGCTCAACCCGCATGAAAAGTGGCACTGCGCAGAAATTAGTTTTGAATATGATCTCTACAAGCGTGATGATAAAATTGGGAAGAGTGAAAGGAAATAAAATGGTGGATATGCAATTAAGTAATCATAAATTGGTAGACAGAGGCACAAAAATGCTGATGAAAAATACAGGAATAAGTGATTATGAAAAAGCAAAAGCTCTGTTACTAAAAACCGGAAGTGTAAGAAAAGCAACTGAGGAGTATTTAAAGGGGAAGTAGTTGGTTATTGAGCGAAGCTACCA
>JABDBZ010000072.1 GCA_013288385.1 Bacteroidota bacterium | reverse complement strand
TAAATACACCAACATCTATTTTTATTTGATCCGAAGATGGTGGCGTTGTATTTGATCCTCCAAAATTAAATGTATTCCAAAAAATTCGTTTCGCTTGCCAGGTTTGAGTAAACTTTAATTGCTCCGGAAACTTTGTTGGATCCGCCGCTGCATCAAAAGCCTCTACCGCCAAAATAGCTGAAGCCGTATGATGTCCGTGCCCACCTTCACCTGTTGTTGGAAATCGACAAATAATAACATCTGGTTTAAATTTTCTGATGGTTAAAACTACATCTGCGAGTATGCTATCTTTATTCCAGATAGAAAAAGTTTCTTCCGGATTTTTAGAAAAGCCAAAATCATTTGCACGTGTAAAAAACTGTTCGGCACCATCTGTTCTTCTTGCAGCCAATAATTCTTGAGTACGAATTAATCCTAACAATTCGCCTTGTTCTTTGCCAATTAAATTTTGTCCGCCATCACCACGAGTTAACGATAAATATCCGGTGCGTAGATTTCTTTCTTTAGCTAAATAACCAAGCAGACGGGTATTTTCATCATCCGGATGAGCTGCAATGTAAAGCACCGAACCAATAGTGTTTAATTTTTTTAGAGATTGTAAAATTTCTGCTGAATTTTGTTGAGGCGAATTCTGTGCCTTTATAAATTGTCCGATAAAAAAAACAGACAAAAGAAATAATTGCTTCATAAAGTTTAAGGTATAAAAACCGTATAAAGGTAATCAATTAGTTTCTTTTTGTTTAAAGCAGAATTCTGAGGTTATTTAGATACTTTCTTGGCGGATTCGAAATAAAATTAATGCTGTACCATAACTTTAAATGTCTTTTCGTTACTGCCACTTGTGAATTTAACTAAATACATACCGCTTTCAATATTTTGAATATTTATATTGTCGGTGTTTTCATGATGTGAAATTAATCTGCCTGCCATATCAAATAATTCGATTGTAGAATTATTAAAAAATTCTTTATTATAATTGATATGCAAATTATCTTGAGCAGGATTTGGAAAAATCTGAATATTTTGTAATAACTGCTGCTGCTCATTTATATTTGTTGCTATTGTTGTGTTAGTTGTTATACAAGGCTCAGCATACAAAGCATTAATATCATTTTGACTCAATTTCATTTTATAGATTCTTATAGCATCTAAAGCACCTTTAAAAAACAAAACATTACTAGGACTCGCACCAAATACAAGATTCATAGAATTACTCAGACTTCCACTTATTCCACCTATGTCACTTTGCAAAACTGAATTAACATAAATAAAATTCTTCTGTAAGTTACCATCATAAACCCCTGTTATAAAATACCAACCATTAAAACATTCGTCGCCATCAGCAGAACCGGAACCGCTGCCACTACAAATTCCTTTATCACAACAAGCGTCTTGTTGAAAACCTGAGGCTGTATAAAAAGATAATTGTCCGGGTGTGTTGCAATATCCGGCATCATATACATTATTAGAAATAAACTGGTAACCACTCCAACTGCCGTAAAGGTTTTTACTTATTGGTAAACCACTAATGGTTGGGTTAGCATATGTTTTTATCCAAAAAGACACAGAAAAATCTTGGGAGTTTGTAAAATCAATTGTTGAAGAATTATTTACGACAATGCTTGCATTGGTTCCGTTAAAACTATACGCCTTATTTGGATTTCCACATCTGTCGCATGTTAAAGTTACATTATATATTGTTCCATTATTTCCTTGTCCACTATAGTCATGAGCATCGCCATCAAATGGCCAATAACCCACAAGACTCACTGTTGGTACTTGAGAAAACATTACTTTCCCAACTAATAAAAAGACGAAGAATATATTTTGCTTTTTCATGGTGATTATTTTATAATGAATATACTAAAAAAAATTCTTGATTATGCTTTCTAATTTGTAGATATTGGTTGATATTTAGTATTCATAAATTACCCTTCAAACTCTTACCCCAATCCTTTTCACACAAAAGCATTAACCAGCGAACAATACATTTAATTTTTGACAACTTTTTTACTTACAATTTTGTTTGTATAATAAATTGTAATCATATAAACACCCGAATTTTCATTTTCTAAACTGAAATCATTCTGAAAGGATTTTGGATTATCAATTGTTTTAATATTCTGTCCTAAAACATCACGTATAACAATTTTTTTAGGGTATCCATCACTAGTATTAGTTCGCAAAGTGAAATTACCACTTGTTGGATTTGGAAGAATTTTCACTTCTTTTATCGCAGAATTATTGATACTTGAAATTTTATTTTCTAACAACGAATTTTGAAGAGGCGCCAAGCCAGTTCCAGAAATTGTTTCGCTATTTTCGTTGTTTGGATTTTGAAGTCTATAGTAGTTACCCGTACATTCTTGTATATATCCATGAAAATAAGATCCTGACTTTGCAATAAACCCTGGACTTAAAGACACATCATATCCTGCGTGATACATTGCACTTTGACCTGCACTAATTATATTTGAAGCATCAACAGTAACCGCCGCTTGTTTTTGGTCAGTGTTAGGTGTATTATAATTATTAGGAAGGGCCGTATATGATATACAACAAACATTAACATGGATAATATTACTCTCTTGCGATTCTACTATAGTTGGATATCCTTGTATTGGAGTTTTCGCTCGTACAGTTATATCAGCAGCACCAGCCTGAATTGCATTTAGTGTTATAATTTGTGTGCCTTGACCAGAACTTATACTTACAAATGGATTCATTAGTGGTTGCGTAATCGACCAATCATACCAACCAGCGCCTGGTATGGAATTACATGTGAGGGTAATTTGATCCCCGATTATCGTTGGGCACTTTTTGTCGTTGATACAACCAATACTAATGCATCCTGATCCTGCTATTTGTGGCGTACGTAAACAAACTTGTATGCTTACCGGATCAAGATCAACGGTTGTAATTGGACTCCCATTTTCACAGGAAATATTGCAATTCATTGTAACTGTAGCTGGAATTACATATGGAGCAGGATTAGCTGGGACAACAATCGGTCCATAAGAAGAATTATTGGTTATACATGGAGGGCCACTTGCACAAAATCCAGGAGCATCTGAGGTCCATGTATAATGATATCCACCTGGACATCCCAAAGGATCTGGGCTTGATTGACACCTATTAAACAATCCCACAGTATAAGGTTCTCCTGGAAAAATACAGTTCGGAGTTTTAATATATGGTAAAGGAAAAATTGAAATACTTTCGGAACATGGTGTACCACCTATTGTAAAATTGCAGGTGAGTATAATGGGACAAACACACATATTATAATTTGGTCCCCAGCCTATTTTGCATGTATTATCATTTGGTTCAAAAATTATATCTTGTTCAGTAGGGTCACATGCAGCGGGAACATTTGTATGCCACTCATGACTATTATCGTCACCTACTGATATTGAATATTCTTCAAATTCGGATCCTTCATCTTGACTTGTCATAATGGTTTTACTACCCAAAATATGCCCAGTACCACATGGAGATTGAGAAAGTTGCGATTGTGAAAATAGTTTTGCGGAAAAAAAGATTAATCCGATAACTATAAATATTTGTCGTGCTATTTTTATTTTTTTAAACATTTTTTAAATTTTAAATTGCTTCCAATTAAATTTATATTACTACTTTTTGTAACAATTATTTATCTGCTTTTTTAAAAGCTTCAACTTCTTTTTTGAGCTCTACAACATAAATAGTCAATTCTTCGACTTTTTTAAGAAGTAATATATTCATTTCTCCTACATTTATGCCTTTGTCTTTTATTTCTTTTTCTGAAGGGATTTCTGGTAAATGTTTATTTGCTTTATAGTACAATTCTACATCCTTTAAATTGGGTAATTTATAATCTGTGGCAAATACGTAATCCGGAATCGGAGTTGATGGTGCTAAAACAAAGATTTCACGGGCATAAACCGTACCTGATGTCTTAACTCTAAAAGATGACGCTTGAGTTGCAGAATTAATTACATCAAATGCATTAACCTGACTAGGGTCAACATTAATCAAAAGCTTAGCATTGGATGAAGGAAGGGGGGTATCAGTGCCTACTGAAACATTTCCACCAACAGTTTGTAAAAACAAAGGTTTAGCATCTAAACTAAGTAAATAAGATCCATAATATAATGATTGAATGGCTAATCTATTTTGCCCACTTGGATCATGAAATTCCATTAAAGCTCTGTCTGTTTGTCCGGATGCAAATTTTATTAATATTCCCTTTGTACTTGGTGCTGTATGTAAGCTTGCTGCCCCATCACCAATATGAAGCATTGCATTAGGAGAAGTCGAACCTCCAACAGCTATATTTCCAGTATTCTTATGAATAAAAATACTTGGTATATTTTTTGATTCATCTTGTATTGTAAAATGTCCATTGCTAAGTGTGTTAATAAACCAAGCATAATCCGGTGAATCGTTTGCTCCAGTATTTCGCAAAATAAGACTGGCAGGATTAGAACCAGTTTCAGTAATTCCTAACCCACTTCCGTCGTTTGTAAATACCTCAAGTTTACAAAAAGGTAAAGTTATTGGACGAGTGATATTGTTGCTTATCCCCACACCTATGTTGCCTACTCTATATGCATTAGCATATTGATTGTTGCTGGTTCCACCCCATAACAATGGCAATGCTTGCGAAACTAAATTACTTGATAAAGCCAAAAGGCTTCCAAAAATTAATGATTTTTTCATAGTATAATTTTTTTGATTTTCATTTATAAGATTACGACAAAGTAACCTCACAAACTTTTTATAATTCGTGTTAATTGATAAAAAGCACTCCTCACTTTGCAAAAAGTGTTTCCAAATTTATATCTGGAAATTAAGTTTTATGAATATTGGGTGGAAAAATCCAATTTGGATTGGCAACAATGAGAACTCTAAATACTCTTAAGCTTTTCTAAAAATAAATCTTTATTGCGACGGGAAATATCAACGCTTGAGCCGTCGCTCATTTGCGCATAAAAACCTTCATGATTAACAAACTTAACAACCTTGCTTAAATTTACAATATGTGAATGATGACAACGGCAAAAAAATTGAGTTGGTAACTGAGATTCAAATTCTTTTAAACTTTTAGATACCATATGCTTTATTTTTCCATCCAAATAAAAAATGGTGTAACTCCCAGAAGCCTCTAAACGAATAATGTCCTGAGGTTTTGCAAAAATAATTCCGTCACGTACAGCTAATTCCATTAAAGGAAAAGTTTCAGTTTTAACTTGGGGATTATTATATACTTTCTTGTCTATCTCACTTTCTAAATTCTCGATACATCTTTTTAAATCTTGTGGATTAATAGGTTTTAAAATATAATCGAAAGCCTTTTTCTTTATCGCGTCTATAGCATATTCTTTATGTGCCGTTGTAAATACCAATTTAAATTCTTTATGATTTACTTTTTCTAATAATTCAAACCCACTCATAGTAGGCATGTTTATATCCAGAAACACAATATCAGGTCGGTAATCTTCAATCAATTTTATCCCGGCTTCTGCTTCGTTTGTTGACGCAACTACTCTTAAATTATCGGTATACTTTTCAATTAATAATCTTAAGGTGTCTATTCCAGCTGGTTCGTCATCAATGATAATTGCTCTTAACATAAAACTATTTATTTATAATTGGTAAGATAATAATAATTTTAGTGCCTTCACTCTCATTATTTTCATTCATTTTATCAATAATTTCGATAGAACAATTTAAATCCAGGCTCTTGTTCATTAATTCCAAGCGTTGTTTCACAAAATTTATAGCTAATGATTTTTTCTTAAAAGAACTATCTTTTTTACTGCTCGCTTCTCTCCCAACTCCATTATCTTCAATAATGCAAATTATTGTTTTTTTATCTCTACTTCTAAATTGAATGCTCAACTTTCTATTATCCTTTTTTGGTAATAAACCATGCCAAATTGCATTTTCAACAAAAGGTTGAATCATAAAATGAGGTATATTAATATATTCACTATTTACTGTTTCATCTACCTCAACTGTAAAATAAAATTCTTTTTGGAATCTTAATTTCTCTATCTCAAGGTATCCTGTTAATAGTTCAATTTCTTCTTTAACGGAAAGATTATCCTTAATATTGCTCTCCAATAAACGACGTAGCAGTCCGGAGAATTTTGATAAATACTCTTCTGCCAAATCATTTTTATGACTCAATATAAATAGTTGAATAGAATTCAATGAATTAAAAATAAAATGAGGATTCATTTGAGCTTTAATTGTTCTTACTTCGAACTCGTGAAGCTTGTTGTTTAAAATATTTTTGGCTCGTTCTCTATTAATAATACTTTTAGATCTGAAGTAAGCAATAAGTGCAAGAATTACAATTCCTAAAAACACTTCCATTGCTATGAACCACCATGTTAACCAAAAAGGCTTATCAATACTAAACTTTAAGTCTTGTTCACAATCTATCCATTCATCATTGTAATTCTTTGCCTGAATAATCAATTTGTAATTCCCTGAAGAAAGCGACGGAAAATTTAAATAAGGTCTATCAATATATTTCCATATGGAGTCAATACCCGCAAATTTATAACGATAATTAATAACTTGGTTATTAGAAAAAAACAACGCCTCAAAATTCACAAGAATATTAGATTGATTGTAATTCAATTTCATCCCGCTAATATTTGAAACAGCTTCGTTATTTACAAATACTTCGCTTATTCTAAAAGGTTGCTTTGTTTCTTTTTGACTAATCGGATAAAATAACAACTCACTTTTATCAAAAAACAGGAGCGAACTATCTATTGAGGTAATATTATCAATCGTTTCCGGCAAAAGGCATTTCGTAAAAGGGTAATTTTTAATTGAATACTTTTTATAATCTAAATAATTTATTTTACTCAATCCTCTATTTGTAAGCAACCAAAGTTTGTTATTCAGGAAAAACAATTTGCGACAAAAATTACCCAATAAATTATTTCTTAAGGTAATGGTGTCACATTCAGATCCCATTTTTACGATTAATCCATTCGATTTTGTAGCAATGTATAATCTTCCATCTCTTTTCATCACATCTTTAACATGGATGTCTAAAAGTGGTTTCTTCGGCATCTCTTTGCTATTTATATTAAAAGAATATAAGCCGTGTAAACATCCAACATAAATATCCTGATTCGTTTTATCAAAGGTTATTGAAGTAATCCTATCATCAAATTCAACAGATCTAATTACTTTAAAATTATTGGTATCTATAAATTGAATACTTTTTATAAGAGAAGAAACATAATAATTCTTGGTCAGTAAAATTGCCTTGGGGAACATAAATATTTTTTGTGTTTTAATTGGTCTATCGTTTTTCATTTCAATGAATTCACTATAACCTAAGTTTTGACTTAAAAGAATTTTTGAGCTGCTCAACCTGTTCAATCTTGTTCCCTTAACGTTAATTCTTATTGGGCTCTTGCATACCAATGTTTTTTTTATAAGCTCACCTCCTTTTATATGTAGAGAATAAACACATCCATTATTTGTGGCAATAATTATACAAGAGTCATTCAGTTTTTTGAAATCAATTACTTCAGCTTTTTCTTCTGGTTTATTGAAAATGTTTATTTTATAATAATTTTTGTTAGGACAGTAATACACGCCATCTTCAAGTGTACCAAACCAATAACCACCTGCATTATCTTTTGTAATAACAGAAACACTTCTCTCTTTTAAATAGTTTTCGGATACAATTTGATCATCGCGCAAACTGTAATCTATTGCACCCTCTCTTCTGTTTCCGAGCAACATTTTATTTCCTTCATACAAAAGACTAATAATTTCATTCGGAAAATATTTTTTCTGTTTCTTTTTAGAGAAAAAATTGTACTTTATAAAAAGGCGCTGACTTACATAAAAAACACCGGAATCCTGAATAAAAAATTTGGAAATTGAGGATGTTTCACGTTCATTCACACTGTCAATTAAAATCACTTTTCCTTTCGTATCATGTACAACTATTTTAAAAAAATTTATATCATTTTGCTTTCTAAATTTAGGACTTAGATACCTGTTTTCTGAAAACACAATTTTATCATTAACGAGAACTGCGTCAATTCCAATTACAGATACAAAACTTGAAACTATTTTTTTTACATTATTCTCTCCGTAAGGAGGAGTTACCTTAATAAAAAAACATTCATCAGTTCCTAAACGTCCAAGAAGAATACTTCCGTCCTTTTCTATTGCAAAAGATTCAATAATACCTTTATTCTGAAGCTCAGCAATTTTTTTATTAGCGGTAAGAGTATATACTGAGTCGTTTAAAATATAACCAATACCACCCGAAAGTGTGCGGTACCAAATGCGATGAAGACTATCTTCAAAAACTTCAAAAACTGTATTGTCAGGTAAACCATTTGAGGCATCAAAGGTTTTAAAAGTATTGGCGTTATATTTTGTTACACCGGCATCGGTACTTATCCATATATACCCTTTAGAATCCTGATAAATAGAATGCACTTCATTACTTGCTAAACCGTCTTTTACTGAATAATGGAACATGAATGGTTCTTGCGCCGATAGGAAAAATGATCCTATTAAAAAGAAAAATAAAATCGCAAAAATCTTTAATTTAGACACTGAGAAAACGTAGGTTTTACGTAAATATAAAAAGAAAAACTATACTGTTTTAACAATAATACAACTTCAGAGTAGTTTTTTAAAACCAAAGTAAATAATCCAAAACATAAATAAATTTGTAAAAAAAAGCAATTAAAATATTCCTTTGCTTTAATAAAAAATTGGAGTTTTATTTACACTAAAAATAGTTCATTAAAATTCCTTTTCACCAAATCAGGAACTGATACTTCAAACGTAGTACCTTCTCCTTTTTCACTATTCAATATCACTTCGCCTCCGAGTCTTACAACCGATTTCATAACTAAATACAAGCCAAGTCCGCTTCCTTGAATTGAACTATTATTTGCTCTATAAAACATATCGAAAACTTTTTGTTGGTGCTCTGTATCTATTCCCAAACCATTATCTGTAATACTCAACTTTAATGTTCCGCTAAAATATTCGGCATAAATATTTACAAACGGATGCTTATTTTCAGGGTTCTTATATTTTATACCATTATCTATTAAATTATGCAAAATGGTTTTGAATAAATTTTTATCAGTATTAATCCAAATATTCTTGTCTACATTCAACACTATTTTTACGCCTTTATACATTTCGCCATTTTGAACGCCCTCAATTATTTCATTAATAAAATCATTTACATTTATATTGGCTATTTCTATATTATCATGGGTAACTTTTGTTGCCAACATTAATTCATCAATAAATGAATTGAGCTTATAAGTACTTTTTGATAT
>JABDBZ010000071.1 GCA_013288385.1 Bacteroidota bacterium | reverse complement strand
TCCTTTAGCATTTGTTTTCGAAAAAATAAAAGATTTACATTGGCTTGCAGGAGTGATTGCAATCAGTGCTGTTGTGGCAATGGCAAGTGTAATGCTCGTGTTTCAATTGGGTCAGCCACGCATTTGGATGGCCATGAGCAGAGATGGATTATTGCCTCCTGCATTTGCGAGAATAAATAAGAAATACCAAACACCGGGTTTCTCAACTATTTTTACCGGGATATTAGTTGCAGTGCCTATATTTTTTGTAGATATTAATATGGTAACAGATATTTGTTCAGCAGGCACTTTGTTTGCATTTATTTTAGTGTGCGCAGGGGTGCTAAAATTAAGAGCTACTCATCCTGATTATAATCCGAAATTTAAGGCGCCATACATAAATGCAAAACTTATTATGCCGGCAATGTTTATTTTGAGCTTTATTTTAATTATCATTTTTGATAAATCGACATTTGATTATTATTTGCATTTTGAATCTGTAAAAGCTTTTGTAACAAAAATTCCGATTTATACTTTCTTTATTGGTTTTGCCATATTAAGTTATCTCTCATTCAAGCATAATTTTTCATTGATTCCGGCGTTAGGATTAATCTGTTGTTTTTATATGTTATCGCAATTGGGATATAAAAACTGGCTTTATTTTATTGCTTGGTTAGTAATTGGCCTGATTATTTATTTTGCTTATGGCCGATCACATAGTAAATTACATACTTCTAAACAAAATTTATGATAGTTTTAGTTACAGGTGCTACATCTGGTATTGGAAAAAGCACAGCAGAAATATTTGCGAAAAATGGACATGATCTAATCATCACGGGTAGAAGAAAAGATCGTTTGGATTCGTTTGCAGAACTGCTGAAAAAGAATTACAAAATAAAAGTATTACCACTTTGTTTTGATATCAGAAATGTGAAAGAAGTAGAAACTGCAATTCGTACACTTCCAAATGATTTTAAAAATGTAGGTATACTTGTAAATAACGCTGGTTTAGCGGCTGGACTATCTTCTATCCAGGATGGAGAATTGGACCATTGGGAAAGAATGATAGATACAAATATTAAAGGACTTTTATACATTACAAAAGAAGTAAGTAAAAAAATGATTGAGCGTAAAAGTGGCCATATCATTAATATTGGATCAATTGCCGGTAAAGAAGTTTATGCAAATGGAAATGTGTATTGTGCTACCAAACATGCAGTGGATGCATTGAGTAAAGGAATGCGAATTGATCTTTTACCGCATCATATAAAAGTTACTGCCATAAATCCAGGAATGGTTGAAACCGAATTTAGTATTGTACGATTTGATGGAGATGAAGAAAGAGCCAAAAAAGTTTATGATAATATGCAACCCTTAAAACCGGAAGATATTGCTGAAACTATTTATTGGGCGGCAAACCGACCGCCGCATGTGAATATCAACGACATTATAATTATGCCAACCGCACAGGCAAGTGCAACCAATGTGATCAGAGAAACGAATGCAAAATAAAACGCATAGAGTTTATTTATTAATTTTTACTTTGTTTGTAAGCGTTACAATCGCATTACCAAATTTTCCTGGTCGTGGCTCAAGGGATTCATATACCCGTTTTGGTATTGCGCCGGTAATTGGTTTTTATTCTTTAAAAACACCGCACGCCATTTCCGCAAAACCGAGAATGAGTTTTTCTGCATTTGTAAAAAAAGAATGGAGTATGGATCATCGTAATCAAACTTTTTTATCAATTGGTTTAGAATATTTTTTACACGGTGTTAATTTTAAATCTTATTATTTTAATCAGGATACTTTGCAACTCTACGATAAATCGTTTGGGTATAATTACCATTTATACATTCATGAATTAAACTTGCCTATACAAGCAAAATACACATTCAATAGTACTACTAATAGTTTATCCACACCTTATATTTCAATTGGTTATCATTTAAGATATTTAGCTGCTGCAAGCTTAAAAGTTGATCAGGATGGAGTCATACAGAAATCTGGTTATGTTGATATGAAATTCAAGAATCCATTTCTTAGTAGTAAAATAAATTCTTTTGTTGGAATTAATTTCGGATTTCAAAGTAATAAGACCAGAAATAGTTCCACAACTTTTTTCGTTGAGCTTTCTTATCGCTATGGTTTTTCTCCTTATTATTTTCAGGAAAACTATTCTGCCTCTTCCTTGTACATTAACTCTTCCCATTTATCATTGAATATTGGCGTAGGTTTTTGAAGGAAATAATTTTTATCTTAGTAGCAGAACAAATTATTAGATAAATTTAAACAGCTCTAAAAGCATTGCAAAATTATTATCAGATATTAGGGTTAAGTAATTTTGCTTCTCAAGGCGAAGTTAAAAATGCTTTCAGGAGATTGGCGAAACTTTATCATCCTGACGTTAATCCTAACGGTCAGGAACATTTTAAAAATGTGGTAAAGGCTTATGAAATTTTATCTGACACTTATAAAAAATCGCAATATGATTATAAATTGAAGTTTCATTTAAATCAAGCGGCACGAAAAACAGAAGCACATCATCAAAAATTTGCTAACAGATCAAACGAGCCTACCGATCAGGAATTGAGACGAAGGCAATATTTTCATGAGCATTATAAAAAGGAAAATCAGTATGGTTATGTTGATGAACCCGATGTTCCAAAGACTCACAATGAATTCAAAAATATTTTGATCGCGACTCCATTAACTGTTCTATTAATCATGTTGGTATTAAATGTATGGAATGATAAACCACAAATAAAAGTGGTTTCTTATAAAGAAGAAATTAAAAAAAAGGAAGTCGAGGATATTGTAAAGAGAAAGAGAATTGTTACAGGTGACGAGCCATATGCGGAGTATTTTGGAGGATCGAAACAAGATACGATTGCGAAAAGAAAGATGAAGTTTAAAAATATGACAGGTAGTGATTTGATCTTATTTCTATTTGATAAAAAAGAATTTATAAGAAGCTGTTATATTGAGCACGGATATGAAGTGGATTTTGATATGCTTCCAAAAGAATTAAGTTCGATCAGAATTATGAAAGGCAAAAACTTTGAATATATTAAAGAGGTACCTAAAGCTGGCGTTTATGGCGCTTTTGAGGAGAATTGTAAGTTTTATCTCTATAAAAAGAAATTAAAATTAAATGGAAATAATCAGATAGTACTCACAAATATTTTAGATGAGGGATTTGAAGAAGTAAAAGGGGATAATTTTTTTAAGAAGGAGAGCTAGAAGCCATCTCAAAAAATACCTTATGTTTAAAAATTCGTCTTTTCCGGCCATACTTCGTTGCTTTTATTGACCAGACACCCTTGGTATGGCTTGCAAAAAGTGTCTTGTCTGGCCGAAAAAATACTTCATTTTAAACTCAAAAAACATTTTGAGAGGCTTCTAATTAAAATAACTCCGTTAAACGCTTAGGTAGAATTCGTTTAATGTTTTTTCCATTCGCACTAACATCTCGCTTTTTCAATGTTTGTTTTGTTTCTGTAGTGTTTTGATATTTATTTACGCCAATAAGTATGGCTTTATTTTCCTTATATGTTTTAGAGATGAAATTAAAATCACTTTCAATTGTCTCTTGAATAAAGCCCGAATTCAAACTAGCAATAAAGCCACCTTTAGTTTCCAGCTCTTTAAATTTTAGCCAGGCCTTTTCAGCGAGTTGCTCTGATAAACTTTCAATATAATAACTGCCTGTTGCAATATCTTCTACTTTATTTAAATAACTTTCGTCTTTTAAAATATGGTGTTGATTAATTGCCATTCGGGAACTGAATTCATTTGCTTCACTAAAAGAATCATCATAAGGGCTAATGCTTAAGCTATCCGTTCCACCGATTACTGCGCTCATGGCTTCAGTTGTGCTTCTTAATAAATTAGTATAAGCATCTTTCTCACTTTTATTTAACTGAGAAGTTTTACAATGAATATGCAAAGGAAAATGTGTTTGATATTGTTCTTGCAATAAATTCATTAGTTTTCTGAGTGCTCTGAGTTTGGCAATCTCCGTAAAAAAATCTCCACCGATTGAAAAAGTAACATGGATTAATTTATCAGATAAAACTTTTGCTTCATTTAAATAATTAAAATATTCGTTGCAATGCGCTAATGCAAAAGCCAATTCATTCACTTGATTTGAGCCGGCTTCCTGATATAAAGATGCGTTAACCGGAATGTGAATTAATTTTTTTAAAGTTTCCAAATCCTTTTCTTGTGATTGATGCCACTCGCCATAATATGCAAATAAATGAATAGGATCAATGCTAACGAAGCATTTAATTTTTTCTTCAAACGAATTTATTTTTCCGTATTCATTTTTTAAATCTGATAACACATGAAGTGCATCGTTGCTAATTATGAATTCCGAATAAACATGCTCAAGCGAAATATCTTTTATTAAAAGAGCGGTATTAATTTTTTTGTGAATGTAAAAGACTAATCCCGATGCGCCTTTTTGTAAAGCTTGTAAAGCTTGATGATTTGCTTGTTTCTCATCTGTAACTTCAATGCGTTCACAAATGTCCCAATCTAAATGTGCAAAAATAGGCTTGGTGTTATCAGCAATATCTTCAGCAGTATAAAATGGCTTTACATCAAATTCATTTTGTGTATGCCAGGTGAGTGTATTGAAATCAATACCTTTCAGATCTTTGATGATCTGTTCTTTCCACTGTTCATTTGTAATTCCTTTAAATTCGGTAAAAAGTTTTTCCATGAACTAGAAAATATGAGAGACTTCTTTTTTAACGTATTCTAATGCAACATCATTTGGTAATTTTTTTTCCAAATTAGCTGCAATATTTAAGATCATCATTGCCAATTCATTACTGGGCGCATCATGGTGCACTTTAGTAGAAGAAATATTTATGAGTTTAATAAGTTCTTCTTTTGCTGTTTTAACCAATTCCCATGAACCGTAGCTAACATAAATTTGTTGCGATAAATTATGTTCGTACTCGCTTTTAATTGTCTTGATCAACTCCATATGTAATTGTTGTGCATTCATTCCGTTTTTATTTACGCGCACAACTAAAGTATTTGGATTAATTCGTTCCAAATAAATAACAACACGTTCGTAAGCTTGTATTTTTAAAGGCAATACAACATTTTGATTTGTTTTTTTAAGTTCATGTTCTCTTTTTTTCTGTTCAGAAGCCAAAAAGCTTTTTATCACAAAAAATACCGCTAAAAATACTAAACCCGCAGGTAAAATAATTTTTAATATTTCTATAAATGCATCCATATTAGTTTTTATTGTTTTGAATTTTTGATTTTATTTCATTATAAATCTCTTTGTTTTTAAAGACGAAAAAAGCGGGAAGAAGTTTTTGTCTTTCTTCATCAAATCTCATCGGAGAATAAGCTAATATTTCTTTAGTGATACTTCCAGTTTCTTTATTATACATCCATTTTTCATAAAAGTCTAAACCCGAAACTTCGAGTATCCTTGATGATGAATCGCAAACAAAAACATGGGGTTTAGATGGATCATCGGTAAACATGATCGAATCGCACATGATATAAATATCTCTTCTTAGAATTCTTGAGTCAGTGATTTTCAAATCTTTATCGGTCACAAATACTTTTCCGTTATTGATTAAATTAATCAGAGTTGATTTATAAGCTTCAAATTCCGGACAGGGAATGGGAAGTGAATTTGCCAGTTTCAAACACGTACTGTCTTTTGTTTTTCGAAAGGCAAACCATAAACTGTCCCTTTTTCTAATATAATTAGTGAAAGTGTTTGTATCTTCAATCATCACTCTATACTTAACAAAAGGATTTAATACAGTATCATTATTAACTACTTCTTTGTTAGAGCTTTGAGGTACATCCTCTTTACAACCAAAGCTGAATAGCAGTATTAAAGATAGACTATATAAAATTGTTGTATGCCTCATTCAGCTTGGGTTAATTGGATTTAAATTTCGAGATTATAATTGGTTTTTAAAAATTTAATCTCATTTATGGAATAATTAATTTTTCGCATCTTTATAGAAAGCATATTTATGGAGAAGAGATCAATTTTAAGCGTTATTCTGTTGTTTTTGGGTGGTATTGTGTTTACACTTCCCTTATTTTTTACACCTTATAACAAAGTTTTATCAATTAGTTACGGTAAAAGTGATACCTACGAAAAACTCTGGAAGAGAGTTGATAGTTGCGAAGCCAAAGGTTTATCTGAAAGTGCTTTAAAAGTTGTTGAAGTTATTTACCAAAAAGCAAAAGCAGATAATAATGCACCGCAATTAGTAAAATCAGTGATTATTCGAATGAAATTTAAACAGTACAAAGAGGAATTTTCATTAGAAAAAAACATCAACGAACTTTCTTTAGATATAAAGGATGTAAAATTTCCTGTTAAAGCTGTTCTTCAAAATTTATTAGCAGATGCATATTGGCAATATTTTAATAATAACCGCTGGAAATTTTATAATCGTTCGCAGACTGTAAATTTTAAAAATAATGATCTTTCTACCTGGGATTTGAAAACAATTACCTACGCTGTTATAAAAAACTACAAAGAGAGTTTATCAAACATAGATAGTTTAAAAGCAACTAAAATTGATCTCTTTGATGAAGTGTTAAGTAAAGGAACTGCTGATTGCCGTCAGTGGCGACCAACTCTCTACGATTTTTTAGCGCATCGTGCCCTAACATTTTTAGCGAATACAGAACCCGATGTTCAACGTCCAGCGAATCGTTTTACAATTAATGATGCAGCTTATCTTTCTCCCGCTTCTGATTTTGCGAAATTAAAATTGGTAAATCCTTCTGATAGTTTAGAGACAAAATATTATGCACTTCAGTTAATTCAAGATCTTATTAATTTTCATTCTACTGATAAAAATCCGGATGCTTTAATTGATGTTGACCTTTATCGCTTAGATTATATTCATCAACATTCTCAAAATCCAAAAAAAGATACCTTGTATTTTTCTTCGCTTAAAGCATTACAACAAATGTATGTTACAAACGAACGCGTAACAGAAATTGATCATCGGATTGCAACCTGGTATGTAACAAAAGGAGATGAATACAAACCGCTAGTTGGTGACCAATACAAATGGTATAAAAAACAAGGAAAAGAAATTTGCGAAGCGGCTATTAAAAAAATGCCAAATTCATATGGCGCAAAAGAATGTCAGAATTTAATTTATCAAATTCAAGGTAAGAATTTAAATCTTTCTATTGAAGAAGTAAATGAACCTGGAAAGCCTTTTCGTGCCTTGGTAAATTCAACTAACATTAATAAATTATATTTTAAAGTGGTTAAAGCAACTCATCAAGAATTACGAAAAATTTATGCGAAAGAATGGGGAGAAAAATTATACAATGCTTTAAATGGTTTACCAACAGTAAAAACGTTTGAGCAAGCCATTATTGATGATGGCGATTTTCAAAAACACAATATGGAAATTAAAATGGCAGAGTTGCCGTTTGGACAATATGTGATCATCACTTCTTTAAATCCGAATTTTCAATACAGCAACAATTTAGTTTCTTATGCGCAATGTTTTGTTTCCAATATTGCTACTATGGAACGCAGGAGAGAAGATAATGGTGCATATGATGTTTTTGCTATGCATCGTCAAACAGGTGATCCTTTGAAAAATATTTCTGTTCAAATGTGGACAGAAACTTACGATTACAGCTCTCGTGATTATAAATTTACAAAAGGCGATCTTTTAAAAACAGATGAAAAAGGTTTTTTAAGTATTAAACCAAAAGCGAAATACAACGAAAATAATTTCTTTCTGGAATTAATTAATGGTGATGATCATTACTTCAATAATAATTCATACTACACTTATAATCCGGGTAATTCAGATTATACGCAAACAATCACACACTTTTTTACTGATCGCGCAATTTATCGTCCGGGACAAACTGTGTTTTTTAAAGGAATTGTTTTAGAAAGTCAGAATCAAAAAAATCCTGTTATCAAAGCAAATTATCCTGTGACTGTTACTTTCTATGATGTCAATTATCAAAAAGTTGCTTCGTTAGATCTCACTACAAATGAATATGGTTCTGTAAATGGTTCGTTTATTGCGCCGTTGGGCGTGCTTACAGGACAAATGCATATTACTGATGGACATGGTACGGCATACTTTAGTGTCGAAGAATATAAACGTCCGAAATTCGAAGCAAATTTTAATCCTGTAAAAGGTTCATATAAAATAAATGATGAAATAGAAGTTGGTGGAGTTGCTAAAGCATATGCAGGTAATGTAATTGATGGCGCAAAAGTTTCTTATCGTGTGGTTCGCAACGTAAATTATCCATACTGGTTTTGGTGGTACCGTCCTTATTATAATACAGGTGGAGATGTTGAGATTTTAAATGGAGAAACTGTTACCAATGATACAGGTGGATACATTATTAAATTTAAGGCCTTGCCGGATGAGTCGGTTAATAAAGCAAGTCAGGCTACTTACCAATATCAAATTTTGGCAGATGTTGTAGATATCAATGGTGAAACTCATTCAACTTCAACTTATGTTACAGTTGGATATCAAGCATTACAATTAAATATTAGTAGTGATGCGATCATTGATCAAAAAGAAATTAAATCTATAAGTTTCAGAACAACAAATTTGAATTCAGTTGCTGAACCGGCGAAAGGAAATTTTACGTTGTATAAATTAAAACAACCTGAAAGAGTTTTTCGTACTCGCTTATGGACTCAACCAGATAGAAATGCATTAACAAAAGAAGAATACTATAAAACATTCCCAAATGATTTGTTTGCAGATGAATTAAATAAATTCAAATGGGAAAAAGAAAAGCAATTTGATAAAACATTTGATACGGGCATTAAAACAGAATATGATTTGAGTTCTGATCTCAAGAATTTGAAACCCGGTATTTATTTAATTGAAGCAAGTTGTAAAGATAAATTTGGTGAAGATGTAAAAGCATTTCAGTATTTCACATTGTATAATGAATCGAGCAGTACAATACCTGAAGTTGTGCCTGCCTGGTTTTACGCGCCAAAGCTTAATGCGGAGCCTGGTGACAAGATCAGTTTTGTTGTAGCATCATCTTACGAAAAGGTAAATTATATTTATGAAGTTGAACAACAAAATAAAGTGGTATTGAGTCAAAACCAATCTGCTTCTTTAAATCCGGTTGTAATTGATATTAAAGAAGAACACAGAGGCAATGTTTCTTTTCACGCTTCATTTATTAAAAATAATCGCTTCTATAATTTCAGTAATGTGATTACAATTCCATTTACAAATAAAGAATTGGATATTCAATTTGAATCGTTTAGAAATAAATTATTACCTGGTCAACAAGAAGAGTGGAAAATTTTGATCAAGGATAAGAAAGGTGATAAACAAGCAGCTGAATTATTAACGAGTATGTACGATGCAAGCTTAGATGCTTTTGCGCCGAGTTATTGGTCGTTTTATATTTACAATAGTTTTTATACACGTTACAATTGGACATCCAGAGTTGAGCAACAAAACAATTCAACGGAGTTAAATAATATTTCATCTTCTTACGTAAGTATTCCCAGTCGGTATTACGATTATTTAAATTATTTCGGATTGAATTTTTACAATTACAATTACCGTTATTACAAAAGCCGCGCTCGTGATGGAGGCGGTGGTGATGATTCCAAATCTGCCATGTCAGAAGAATCGGCACAAGCTGCGCCGGCAACCACTGTAGATGGAATTACAACTGCTGATAAAAGTGTTGCCTTTGCGAAAAATGCAACAGGCGCAAAAAAGAAAGATTCACCTGGTGAAAAAGAAAGTAAACCGGATGCTGATTTAGAAAGTGCAAATGGACCAACTGGAGGAGGCAAAGCCGGTGGAGAAGGAAAAGATCTTTCGCAAGTAAAAGCAAGAAGTAATTTTAATGAAACAGCTTTCTTCTTTCCTAATTTAACTACGAACGAAAATGGGGAGACTGTAATTAAATTTACTATTCCTGAAAGTCTTACCAAATGGAAGCTGCAAGGAGTTGCACATACAAAAGATTTAAAAGTGGGACAATTTACAAAAGAAGTTGTAACACAAAAAGATTTGATGGTGCAACCAAATCAACCACGTTTTTTTAGAGAGAATGATCAGATAATTTTTATTTCAAAAGTTGCTAATTTATCTGATAAAGAATTAAGTGGAAATGCAGAATTAAAATTATATGATGCATTAACGGATGT
>JABDBZ010000070.1 GCA_013288385.1 Bacteroidota bacterium | reverse complement strand
ATTCCTTAAGACCCAATGCCAATAAAAATGATCCTTGATTTCTGTAGCCGCAAAATTCGAGACCGCTTTTAAATCCCCATAAACATAAGGCTGAAAAATTCACGTGAGTAGTTATATCCTGTTCTCCAATAGCATTATAAGGACAGTAATTTGTTTTGTGTTTATTGTAACAAACAAGTGTGCCTTTGTTTCTATTTTCACAATATAATTCTGAAGAGGGGTAACCATAATCAATTGTGATCACATAACCTTTTTTTAAAGCTATGGAAATATCTTTCATCCAATCTATTGCTTCTAAATTAATTTCTGTACAATAACCTTTTGGCAAAACTATTTTTAATTCTGATAAATAATTTTTGAGATTTTCATTAGCGGGTTTTAGTACTTCAACAAAATCATTTCTATAATCTACAAATACTTCCATCAGATCGTCTTCCATTACTATCTTATGTACTGAAAAATTATCTACTAATTCGTTAGATAAAATGCATCCATTAATTCTCGGAATATCATAAATAGAGTTATACCAATTTACTTTTTCATTGAGAAGGCTTCCAACTTTTTTTCTCATGTTGGCACTTCTTTCTATAATACAATAATTCAATTTAGTATATAACTCTTTATTGCTTTTAAGAAAATTAAGAATATCCTGACAAAGTAGCCCTGTTCCCGCACCATATTCAATTATAGTAAACTCCTTCTCACCTAAATGATAATACATTTCTTCCAATTGTTTTCCAAGCATTGCTCCAAAAGCAGGTGTAAGAGATGAGCTCGTGTAAAAATCACCGTCTCTTCCAATTTTTTCTTTAGAAGAACTATAGTAACCAAGTTGCGGGTAATAGAGTGACAATTCCATAAAATCGTGAAAGGAAATTGGCCCTTCTTGTTGAATCCTTTGTTTGATAATATCTTCAAGTGCCATAAAGACTTGGGTTAATATCTTACAATGAGTTTAAAGATTATAAAAAAATTAGTTGTGATTTTATTTAACCTGGAATTTTAAGAAATGATAAGATATTTTTCTTTCTACTTTTCCATTTTTTTTCTTGATGATGAGTAAGCCCTGCGTCTTTTTGGTTTCTTCTCTGGCTTGCTTCACGGCTTCTTCTTTGGTACTATATTTTTTCTCAATAGTTATTTGACCACGCACTCTTATAGCCCATTCTTTGCGGTAAGGAATTACATAAAAACGCTCACGGGAGATTTTTGATTTTTCAAGATTTTTGTCCTCATTGTTTTTAGAAAGAACATCTTCGTTAAAACTCTTAACTGAACCTCCGAAGTAAATATCTTTGTTTTCAATTATCGGCATTATTTTAAAGACTTAATTATATTTTATTGATTAATATTAGAATGATATATACCTACTATGGCAGCAATAGCCAAAATGAATAAAAGGGCCCAAATAAATAAACCAACAGAAGTAGCTTCATCAAGCTCTGCATCTTTAGTTGAAAAAGGTTTTCTGTGTTTTGGTGGAGCCGAAAAAAGGAGCCCGAAAATAAGAATGATAAAAAAGACAGGTAACCAGGACACCCCCCACATTACCGGGCCAAAAGGTACTACCCAAAAATGCCCAACGAGTCCTCCGAAGAATAATACCAGAAAAAGTATTAATAGAGGCATTACAGATTCTCTGTTTTTATATGGAGAAAATAAAAAAGCTATTAATAAGGCAAGTATAAATATTCCGAAAATCCCCATGTTTAATGTTTTAATAATTAAAAAGAAAATTAGGCCCCTGTATTACCAAGGGCTTAATGCATAGGTCATATTTTCTTTTTATCGGATTGCCGATTTAAAGTAGTGAGGATATAATCTCAGACTTTTTTTTGAAAAAAGTCACTCCTAATCTGCCATACTGCAAGGGGAAACATTCAATTCTTGTGCCAGCGGAAAGTTAAAATATGATTATATATATTTAAAATTTAATTTTTTTGTTGTCACAAATATAATTCAGGTGATATTACCCGGGGAGTAATGACTTCCTGAATTTAAGATTTTAAAGTGATGAAAAAATTCAACAAATGAGGAATTTATTCTTCTTTTTCTTTAGCGAGTATAACCTTTGCATCAAAAATCACAACACCTTTTCCATCTTCTAAAACTTTAATGGGATTTAAATCCAACTCTTTTATTTCCGGAAAATCTGTTACCAATTGAGATATTCGTAATAAACAATCAATTGTAGAATCAATATCATACGATGATTGACCTCTGAATCCTTTCAAAATTTGAAAACCTTTTGTTTCTTCAATCATATTCCTGGCATCTTGTTTAGTAATAGGACCCAATCTGAATGATACATCTTTAAATAATTCTACAAACGTTCCGCCAAGGCCAAACATAATAAGAGATCCAAAGCTGGTTATTGCATTAACTCCTATTATGACTTCAATGCTTTTTTCAGTAAAAAATTTTTCTATCAGGTAGCCTTGAATTTCGGCATCCGGACATTTTTTATTGATTTTTTTTGTAATTTCTTTAAAAGCTTTTTTAAATTCCTCTTCATTTTTAATATTTAGTTTTACACCACCAACATCAATTTTATGTAAAATATCCGGTGAAATTATTTTTAATACAACAGGATAACCAATTTTGTTTGCTGCAATTAAAGCGCTGTCCAAATCCTTTGCAATTGAGTTTTCAATTACCTTCATTCCATATGATTCCAGTAATTGATATGATTCCGTTTCCGAAAGATGGATTCGTTTTTTCTTTTTAATATTGTTTAGTAGTTTGCGCGCCTCATTTTTATTTACTTCAAACTTTGTTGTTTTAGTTTTGGGTTGTTTCATCCATTTGTGATATTTAATTATAGCTGCAAGTACTTTTATATCAGTTTCGGGGAAAACAAAATTTGGAATATGAGCATTCTCTAATAATTCCTCAAAAGGAGGGTCTGGTTCTAAAGACATTAAGTTACCGAAGATTGGCAATTTTGGATTGACTTTCGTGAAATCGCAAAGATTAGATGCTATTGCATTCATATCTGTTTCTACAGTTGGTAAAATTGATACTACAATTGCGTCCACATTTTTATCTTTTGCAATTATTGAAAGCGTATTACTTACTCTTCTGGCATCCGCATCCCCAATAATATCAACCGGGTTATGAATATTTGCTGTGGGTGGTAATTCTAGTTTTAATTCTTGTAAAGTTTTTTCTTCAAATGTTGTCATTTCCAAGCCATACTTTTCAGCCGCGTCGGTAGCAATTACTCCCAGTCCGCCTCCGTTTGTAACTACAACAATTCGATTTCCTTTTGGTTGTTTCAAACACGTAAAACCTTCGGCGTATTCAAATAATTGTGTTAGTGTCTCAACCCTGATTACACCACACTTTGTAAACAAGGCATCATAAGCAGTATCGGAAGTTGAAAGCGCGCCGGTGTGAGAGTGTGTAGCAACTGCTCCTCTAACCGATCTTCCCGTTTTTATAATGAGGATAGGTTTTAGTTTTTCATTTGCTTTTTTTGCCATTTTTAAAAAACGGTCAGGGTACACAATATCTTCAGCATAAATTGTTATTATTTTTGTGTCCTCATCATTGATTAAATATTCTATAACATCACTTTCATCAATTACTGCTTTATTACCAATTGAAATAAATTTTGAAATGCCTAAATCGTGTTGATGCGCATAGTCGAGTGCAGCCACTCCTATAGCCCCACTCTGTGAAATCAAAGCTATGTTACCGGGTTTAGGCATTTTTAATGCGAAGTTTGCATTTAGACTTATTTCTTGTTGCGTATTAATTACACCTAAAACATTGGGGCCTATTAAAGCAATATTATGTTTATGAGCAATGGCAATAATTTCATCTTCCAATTTTTTACCTTTTTTCCCTATTTCTTTGAAACCGGCTGTGATTACAACAATTCCTTTCACACCTTTTTTAGCACATTGTTTGACAACGGTTATTACATGTTTGGAAGGAATGCAAATAACAGCCATATCAATAGAATCCGGAACCGAAAGAATATCTTTATAAGTTCTTACACTCATAATTTCTTTATATTTTGGATTCACAGGATAAACCGCTCCTTTAAAATTTGATTGAAGAATGTTGGAAAGGATACCATTTCCAACAGTGCCTTCAGTCTTAGAGACTCCTATGACAGCTACGGATTTTGGTTCGAAAATATATTTTAAATTCATCCTGTTTTAGATTATTAATAATTCTTTAGATTAAAATTTTGTGACACATAATTTCGCTATCTGATTACTTTTAATATCACTAAAGGAATTTTAATTATAATATGGCTATTTCCATCATAGTAAAAGCATCTTGCTTCATCTTGAATTATATCTCTTATAACCATTGTTTCACCACCCGACATTAATTGAACTTTGCTTCCCGCTTTCATAATTTAAAAATTTATACGATGCGCGAATCTCGAAATATTTACACCGAATTACATTATATAATTTTGTAGATAAGTTACATCTTTCATATGCCTATATATATGTATAGAATTTACGAGCTTACTTTAAACAATAGAATCCTTTAAATTCTCTGAGAGTTCGATTCGGATTTGGGATTTGTATAGCGATCTTACCCAATGCTAATGTGGGAATATTATAATTTAATTTACATATTGTATAAGGCATCTTCTCCAAGGAAAGTTCAACTTTACATGATTGTGAAAATACATTATCAATATGGTAAAAGTGTGTGAAATATAAATAAACGAATTAAATCATGGAAAAAAATAAAAGTGAAGACAAGAAATCAATATGCCGGCTTACAGTAGTAGTGGATGTATTAATAATATTAAAATTATGCAATATAGAATGTGGTTATAGAGGTATGAATTGATTTTATAATTTTATTACAAATAAAACACAAAATAAGCTTGAAGATTAAAACTGAAAAATGAATTTTATTAAAAACGGAATTACTTTATGTTTTTACATTCAGATTTGTAAGATATGGTAGGAAATAAACATAGAGCTCTGGTTAAGAAAGTAACACTGGAAGAGTTGCATAGGAGAATGATTGAAGAAATTCAAGATGTTGCTATCATATTATTGGACCGGGAAGGAAATATTTTATCATGGAACAAAGGCGTTGAGAAAATCAAAGGATATAAAGAAGAAGAAATTATCGGACAAAATTTTAATATATTTTATATGCCACAGGACAGGCAAGCTGAACTTCCTCAACAACTACTTTGTTTGGCTGCAAGGGAAGGACGAGCAAAACACGTAGGACGAAGAGTAAGAAAGGATGGGACTATATTTTGGGGGAGTATTTTGATTACAGCTCTCCATAATAAAAAGGATGAAGTGATTGGTTTTACAAAACTGACAAGGGAATTGCGAGAAAATGAGATAGATTAATACACCAATATATAAGGTTTTTTAAGAATAAGTTTAAATAAACTGATAAAACAACCTCAATAATAAAGCCACCCGATTGGGTGGCTTTATTCATTTAATTCCCTTTGTTATAAAGGGTTTCAAGCTATTTTTAACAGAAATATTCTGATTAAATTTTTATACTAAATTGCAATTTTTCTTACATATGTAAGCAAAACATAAACAAAGGATTTTATTTCGTTTTGAAGTGACATACCTTTGAATCATAAAACTAAACAACATGAAAAATATATTAAAAACTCTAGTAGCTATCACAAGCTTAACATTCGCCTCAAACACAGTAATGGCAAAAAATGTAAAATCACAACCACAAGAATTCGTAGTAAATGGAATCATTGTTAAGACCAATAATAAATTGGATTCAAAATGCAAAGTCGAATTATTTAATGAGAATCAATTAGTAAGTGAAACTATTATTAAAATGGATAAACCATTTGAATATAAGTTAGAAAAAAATGTTTGGTACACTATTCGTGTTACAAAAGAAGGGTTTTTACCTTTAACAATAAGCTTTAATACTGAAGTTGGAAGTGAAGAAATCGTAAATAATATGTTTTATTTTGAAACAGAATTAATTGAAATGGCCGATGCCAAATTTTTAAATCCTGATTTAATTGATTTTCCTGTTGGTGTTGTCGCCTTTAATAAAGACTCTAAAAAGTTTGAAGCCAGAGATGTGTACACCAATAATTACGTTACTGGTTTACACAGAACTAATGAAATCAAACAAGCTGATATTGTAAAGGAATATGTTTCAAGAAGAGAAATTGGTAATGATATGGTTTAAATTTCGCGTTAATTATTATCAAGTTTAGTATTTATCCACCTTACTAAGGTGGATTTTTATTTTAAAAATATGATGTAAATGCTTTTGAATCTTTGAGAATAAAATCCTTAATTAGGAAAAGATTTTTTATGAATACAGAGATTAGGTTAAATATAACATAATGTTAACTGAATATCTCAAACTCTTAGTGTATTATCCATAAATCTGCTTAACTTTGTATTGTAAGTATATTTCAATTCTAAGTAATACTTAAGAAGAATGCACTGGTAATTCGAAACCGAAGCAATTTTCAAATAAAAGTCGATATATGTCTATTTACTGCTCTTAGTAGACAATCCATCTCTAAAATATAGCAGGAAATATTGCTATTTCTATCTTTTTTAGCACAAATTACGCCTGATTAAAGGACTTTTCCTTTGATTCAAAGACAATTTAACGCAAACAATTATGACTTTAAGTAAGAAGAAAGATGAATCTATTGTCGTCAATAAAGTGCTTATTTCTAAAGATAATGAGAAAGAACACTCAGCCGACTTAATTGATCGGAATATAAATATCAGTAATGAAGAATATATAGGACAATTGGTTGCGATTGTAGAATCTTCTAAAGATGCAATTATCAGTAAATCTATTGATGGAACTATAAAAAGTTGGAATAATGGCAGTGAAAGAATGTTTGGATACAGTTCAAAAGAAGTAATTGGAAAAAGTATTTCTTTAATAATTCCACCAGAGTGTGTTAACGAGGAAAAAGAAATTATTGCGAGAATATGTAATAACGAGGTTATTGATAATTATGAAACTGTTCGCATTAAAAAGAACAGAGAACGATTTTATGTTTCACTTACCGTATCTCCGATGAAAGACCGTGTGGGAAATATTATCGGTATTTCCAAAATTGCACGAGATATTACTGCACGAAAAAAAGCAGAATTGGATCATATTAAAGATAACAAAGAACTTATCTTTCAAAATGAGGAGAAGGGAAAAAGGGCAGAAGAATTAATTATCGCTAATAAAGAACTTGCTTTTCAAAACCAGGAAAAAGAAAAACGAGCAGAAGAATTAAAAATTGCTAACAAGGAACTTATCTTTCAAAATAAGGAAAAGGAAAAACGAGCAGGCGAATTAAGTATTGCTAATATTGAGCTTGTTTTTCAAAACGAAGAAAAGGAAAAACGTGCCGAAGAATTAATTATAGCTAACAAAGAACTTGCTTTTCAAAATGAAGAAAAAGAAAAACGTGCAGGAGAATTAATTATTGCCAACAAGGAATTAGCCTTTCAAAATAAGGAAAAGGAAAAGCGCACGGTAGAATTCAAAATTGCTAACATAGAGCTTGTATTTCAGAATGAAGAAAAAGAAAAACGAGCAGCAGAGTTGAGTATTGCAAATGTAGAACTTGCCTTTCAAAACATAGAAAAAGAGAAACGAGCAGCAGAATTAAGTATTGCTAACAAAGAACTTGCATTTCAAAACAAGGAAAAAGAAAAACGCGCTGCAGAATTGGATATTGCCAACAAGGAACTGGCCTTTCAAAATCAAGAAAAAGAAAAACGTGAAGCGGAATTAAATATTGCAAATGTAGAACTGGCCTTTCAAAATGGAGAGAAAGAGAAACGGGCGGCAGAGTTAATTGTTGCAAATAAAGAGCTTGAAGCTTTTTCTTATTCGGTATCTCATGATTTACGCGCTCCTTTAAGAGCTTTACATGGTTATGCTCGTATGCTAAAGGAAACACAAATGGATCTAGTGAGTTCGGAAACAAATCGACTAACGAATAACATCATTGGTAATGCCAAAAAAATGGGACAACTCATAGATGATCTCCTCACATTTTCACGCTTAGGAAGAAAAGAGCTAATAAAGATCAGTATTCCAATGAATGACCTCGTAACAAGTATATGTGATGAACTAAAAAAAGAGCAAGAACCACGTGACATTGAATTTAGGATTAAATCACTGTTACCTGCAAGGGCTGATAATATTGCTATTAAGCAGGTATGGCTAAATTTAATTTCTAATGCAATTAAGTACTCCAAACTAAAAGATAAAACAGTTATCGAAATTGACTCTCAAATAAAGGATGAGGAAATTATTTATTCTATAAAAGATAACGGCGCCGGTTTCGATATGCGATATGTTAATAAATTATTTGGAGTATTTCAACGCTTGCATTCTGATGAAGAATTTGAAGGTACAGGAGTAGGTTTGGCAATTGTGCAACGGATTATATTAAAACATGGAGGTCGGGTCTGGGCAGAAGGCATAATAAATAAAGGGGCAACATTTTTTTTCACTTTAATTAAATCATAAAAACATGAACGAAGGAATACAAATTTTATTAGTAGAAGATAGTGCAAGTGATGCCGAAATGACAATCAGCGCATTAAAAAAGAATAAGTTAGCCAACAAACTCCTGCATTTAAAAGATGGTGCAGCGGCATTAGATTATATTTTTGGAGAAGGCGAATATGCTGGCAGGAGTATTGATGATAAACCAAAGGTTATTTTGCTGGATTTAAAAATGCCTAAAGTTAATGGCATTGAAGTATTGCAAAAAATAAAAGCCGATGAGCGCACCAGAACAATTCCGATTGTAGTACTCACTTCATCAAAAGAAGATCCCGATATAGAAAAGTGTTATAATTTAGGTGTAAATAGCTATGTGGTAAAACCGGTTGAGTTTGATGAATTTCAAAAGGAAATTACAAATTTAGGATTATACTGGATGATCGTAAACCAACCCCCTCATTAGGTATTAACTATGATAACAAAAACCAAAATATTAATTATAGAACATAATCCCAATGACATAGAACTTTTGCTTTATGAATTGGGGAAAAGCGAGATTAATTTTGAGGCAAAGATTATTCAAAATGAACAAGAATTTAGAAAAGCTCTTGAGAAATTTGTCCCCGACATTATATTATCAGATTATTCACTTCCTTCCTTTGACGGACCTAGGGCATTTGAAATAAAGGAAGAGATAAATCCAGATATTCCTTTTATAATTGTTTCAGGAACTGTTGGTGAGGAAAGAGCCGTTGAATTAATTAAAAAAGGTGTTACCGACTATGTGTTGAAAGATAAATTATTCACTTTACCTCAAAAAATAATCCGGGCACTAAAAGAAGCAGAAAAAAAGAAAGAAAAAGTAGTGATGAATGAAAAACTACATAAAGCTAATAACCTTTACGCATTCATAAGTCAGATTAATCAAAATATTGTACGCGTAAAAGATGAAGTTACGCTTTTTCGCAATTCATGCAACTTGGCTATTGAGTTTGGGAAATTTAAAATAGCATGGATAGGTATGTTTGATATTAAAAATAAAAAAATATCTCTTATTGAAGAATGCGGTGTAGTTAATGAGGATCTTAAGTTATTTATTAACGCGCCTTATGAGAATACAGGGCCACAAGATTATGTATTGCGCAACGATAAATATTTTATCTGTAATGATATCCCAAATGATTTTGAATTAGTAAACTGGAAACCTTACAGTGTTAAGCGGGGTATTAATTCTTGTATCGTACTACCAATTAAAAAATCAGGAATTATTATAGGTACTTTTAATTTGTATTCTGCTGAGCTTCATTTTTCAGGTGTTGAAGAAATAAGATTACTTGTAGAAGTGACTAAAGATATTTCTTTTGCTTTGGATCTTTTTGAAAAAGAAAAACAACATATTTATCAAAGTGTGGAGAAAGAAAAACGTGCAGCAGAATTAATCATCGCTAATAAAGAATTGATGATAGCAGAATATCAGAAGGAGTTTGCCCAAAATAATCTTGAGGCTTTAATTAATAATACTAATGATTTAATGTGGAGTGTGGGTCGGGATTTCAATTTAATTACATCTAATAAGCCTTTTAAAGAAATGGGGAAAATTAATTTCGGTGGAACAATTCCTGAAGGAAGTAATGTTCTTTCAGCATCATATTCTCCTGAAATGTTGAAGCATTTTAAACAGTTATATGAACGGGCATTTACCGGAGAAGCTTTTATTGAAACAGAGCATTTCAATTTCCCGGTTGAACTTTGGACTGAAATATCATACTCACCTATTTACAAAGGAGATCGCATAGCTGGAGCGGCTTGCCACTCGCGCGACATTACAGAAAGAAAATTGAAAGAAGAAGAAAGGATAAAAATGGTATCCAGTATAGTTCAACACAGTAAAAATCT
>JABDBZ010000069.1:504-10906 GCA_013288385.1 Bacteroidota bacterium | reverse complement strand
AATATGAAAAGAGAAATCATTAATGCAGTTGCATTTAATAAATTCATACTATTAATATTAAAGAGAATTAATACAATACATACAATATAACTCACGTAAAATAAATTTAAAATTTTACTTAATCGTGGGAGATTTGCTTTTGTATTTAAAAATGCCTTGGCGAACTCCCCGGCACTAATTCCAACAAAGGAGCTAAATAGAACAACACTTTTTTCTTCGAGCCAGGAAGAGTTGTACCATAAAAATTGAAAAGCATATCCTTGAAAGCACGCCTGCGTTAAACTAACAAAGAGTATATAAACAATATAATATAAGTAGTTTTTGTCTTTTGTTGTTGAATAAATAAAGGCATTGTACAAAAACATAACGATCATTATGCCGGCTGGTTCTGCACTGGAAGCAATTTTATTATCTTTTGCATTAGCAGATAGGATTAATACATTAAAAAAGGAAAAAGAACAATCGCAGGCAACAGCTTTAGTAGCATTACAACAAAACGAAAAACTAATTACAGAACAAAATTTTGTGTTGGAACAAAAGGTGGAAGAACGAACTGTAGAATTAAAACAAACAAATGAAGAATTAAATGTTACCTTAACCAACCTGAAAGGTACGCAAGCGCAATTGGTAAATGCTGAAAAAATGGCTTCTTTAGGTCAATTAACCGCCGGCATTGCTCACGAAATAAACAACCCTATTAATTTTGTAAGCGCTAACGTTAAGCCGTTAAAATTAGATATTGAGGATCTATTAGAGCTGATTAAAAAGTATGAAGCACTTAATTCATCCGAATATTCAGATAAAGAATTTAAACAAATAGAAGCTTTTCGAAAAGAAATAGATATAGATTATCTCAAAAAAGAAATGGAGACTCTCCTTTTAGGAATTGAAGATGGCGCCAAACGAACTGCAGAAATTGTTTCCGGCTTAAAGAATTTTTCAAGATTGGATGAAAGCGAGATCAAAGAAGTTAATATTAATGAAGGAATTGAATCAACTTTAGTTTTATTGAGAAGTAAAATACCACAAAACACAGAAGTAATAGTTAAATTGGGTAAAATTCCTCCTATTGAATGTCTGGCAGGTAAACTAAACCAAGTTTTCATGAATCTATTTGGAAACGCACTTTATGCCATTGGAGTTAAAAACAGTAAGAAACCAAATAAATTAATAATTTCAACATATACTGCTCACGATAAAGTATATGTTTCTGTTGAAGATACTGGAATTGGTATGACAAAGGAGATCAAAGAGAAGATGTTTGAGCCTTTTTTTACTACAAAGGATGTTGGTGAAGGAACCGGTTTGGGAATGTCAATTGTTTTCAAAATCATTGAAAGCCACGGTGCAAAAATTGAAGTAGAATCTGAATATGGAATTGGTACAAAAATTTTATTAATTTTGAACAAAAAGATTAGCACTAATTAAAGTTTATGGTTTCCGAAAAAGTAAAAATTCTTTATGTTGATGATGAAGAAAATAATCTTATAGCTTTCCGTGCAAATTTTAAAAGAGAATACGAGGTTTATACTGCCATCAGTGCTGAGATAGCACTGTCTTTATTAGAATCTAACTCGATTTATATCATCATATCTGATGAAAGAATGCCTCACATCACTGGGGTTGAATTTTTAGAAAAAGTAGCTAAATTATATCCGGATACTGTAAGACTTCTTATTACCGGTCATTCGGACATTGACATTGTTATACAAGCCATTAATCGTGGGCAAGTAAGTAAATTTATTCATAAACCCTGGGATTGGGAAAAATTAGAAATATCCATTGATCATTGTGTTACAATTTACAAATCCCGAACCGAACTTAAATTGAAAAATGAAGAGCTTCAGAAAACAAACGACGAATTAAATAAATTTGTCTATAGTGTTTCGCACGACCTTCGTTCTCCCTTAACATCAATTTTAGGTCTTATTAATCTTACAAAATTAAAACCAGAATTACGGGTTGCCGACACTTATTTTGATATGATTGAAAATAGGGTTATGACACTGGATAACTCTGTAAAAAAAATAATTGATTACTATAAAAACGCGAGATCAGAAGGACGAATAGAAGAGGTTAATTTAAACTCCATTATTACCGAAATATGGAATAATCTGAAAAATGAAAATAAAACTATTAATTTTGAATTTGTAATTAATGGAAATCCTGTTATTTTTAGTGATATATTCAGACTTCAAATTATTTTCGAAAACTTGATCTCAAACGCAATTAAATACCAAAATCCATCAGAAAAAAAACAAACAATTAAAATTAATATTGATGTAACTGACAAAAACGCCCGGGTGCTATTATCAGATAATGGAATAGGAATAAGTGATGAATATTTAAAGAGCATTTTCAATCTTTTTTTCCGAACAAATAATTCTTCAGACATTGAGGGTTCAGGAATTGGTCTCTATTTAGTAAAAGATGCTATTGATAAAATTGGCGGAAAGATAGAAGTATCTTCTAAAGTAATGGTTGGTACTTCATTTGATTTAACAATACCGAATAGGATTACTTTATGAGTAAGAGAATTAAAATAATGTTGATTGATGATAATAAAATAGATTTATTTATCAATAATCAATTTATTACCCAAATGAATATTGCCGATGCGATTATTGAATATCCGGTTGCCGTTGAAGCGTTAAATATTCTTCAGGAAAATGATGCTTCAAAGTGGCCCGATCTTATTTTATGCGATATTCATATGCCTGTTATGAGTGGGTTTAAGTTTTTGGAAGAATATGCATTACTTCCCGAATCTTTAAGAAAAAACTGCAATATAATTATGATATCCTCTTCGTTAGATGAGCGAGATAGAGTAAAAGCTCTGGAAAACCCTATGGTTTTGGCTCTCCTCGAAAAACCAATCAATGTTGCAGAGTTAAAACGCTTGTTGGAAAAAGAGAATTTAATTTAGGGTCAAAAAAACACTTCCTTTTCCTGGTTAAAACACAAATAATGTTCTCAAACTCTGAGAAATTCACCTTTTTTCAGAAAATAATAAGTCATATGTAAGAAATATGGCCAAAATGTAAATTCTTAGAAACAAAAAAGTTGTAGATTTAGTTAAAAACACAACAGTCGGAATTTTCATGATCGGTACTAAAAATATATCTTCTTCATTTCACAATAATCTTATCAGCAATCTTTCTGGCGTTTTTTATAAATGTTTGAATGACGATGATAGAACTATTTTGTTTATTTCGCAAAAGTGTGAAACTCTTACAGGTTACAAAGATGAAGAATTATTAAATAATAAAATTATATCGTTTGGGTCTTTAATCTATTTAGAAGACATTTTTAAATTACGCGAAAAAATTGAATGCGATAAAATAAACTATCACATTGAATATCGTATAATTGATCGGAATGGCATTATTAAATTGGTTAAAGATATTGCAAATGGTATTTATGATGACAAAGGTAATTTACTTTACATTGAAGGTTATCTGGAAGATTTAACGCCATTTACATCTTCAAATAATATTGTTAATTCTTATTCTATCTTTCAAAATGCAATTAACACCACTACTAGCATTTCAACAACTGATAAAAATGGTAGAATTATTTATGCCAACGAAAATTTTATTCGCTATTCAAAGTACAATTTAAAAGAGCTAATTGGGCAAGATCATCGAATTCTAAATTCCGGACACCATCCCTCTTCTTTCTTTACAAATCTTTGGGAAACAATCGGAAAAAAAAATCAATGGCGTGGAGAAATATGTAACAAAGCGAAGGATGGAAGTCTTTATTGGGTAGATACAATTATTAAGGCAATATTAAATGAAGATCAACAAATTGAGCAGTATCTTTCAATCAGCAATATTATAACTGATAAGAAAAAAGTTGAATATGCTCTTCAAAAAAGCGAAGATCAATTAAGAAAAGTATTCGATAGAGTTAACGACGTTATTTATACTATTTCTAAAGATGGGAAATTTTTATCCTTGAACCATGCTTTTGAAAAGATATCCGGTTGGGAAATTAAAAAGTGGATTGGAAGATCTTTTTTGAATTTACTACATCCCGAAGACGTTAATATAGCAATTACCATGTTTCGCAGAGTCTTTAAAGGAGAACATGTTGATTCATTTGAATTGCGGATCAAAACAAAAATGGGTAAATACATTTATACAGAATTAACACCGTCAGTATTAATTGAAAAAGATATAATTGTTTCGTCACTCGGTACTGCAAGAGATATTACTTTCAGAAAAGAAACCGAATTAAAGATGAAGTTAATTTATGATACTATTTCGGTGAAGACTGGAATGAATTATTTTTCAAACCTTGCTAAATATTGTTGCGACAACCTGAACGTAAAGTATGCATATATTGGTGTTTATTTGCCAAACGAAGAAAGTATCCAAACTTTATCATTCAGAAGAAAAAATCAATCGCTCGAAAATTTTTCATATAAAATTAAAAATACTCCGGCACACAAGGTTATAAACATGGAGGGTTTTGCTTTTTTAGAAAATGTGCAAACTAAATTTCCTAAGTCTGAAGACTTAAAAACACTGGGAATTGAATCATTTATGGGATATCCATTATTTAGCGAAGATTACGAAGTTCTTGGAATCATTGCCTTAATGGATGACAAGCCCATAACTGATGCTCTTGAAAAAGAAAACATACTTTCATATGTGCTTTCAAGAACAGCAAATGAAATTAAGAGAAATGCAGTCGAAAAAAAACTGAAAGAAAGCGAAGAATTTAATAAAGGTGTATTATCATCCTTAACTTCACATATTGCAGTTTTAAATAAAAACGGAGATATTCTTTCAGTTAACGATGCTTGGACAAATTTTTATACCAAGAATGGTGAAACGATTTTGAGCAGAGCAGGAATAGGTACAAATTATTTTGAGGCTTGTGAAAAAGCCAGTATAACCGACGATACAATAACCAAAAAAGCGCTAAACGGCATAAAATCTGTTTTAAACAATAAAACAAATTCATTTCAGATAGAATATCCTTTTCTTTCAAAAGAAAATGAATATTGGTTTATGCTTAGTGTCTCCATTTATGAGAGTTCCGATACAAAAGTTGTAGTTAGACATATAGATATAACTGAAAGAAGAAAAATAGAAAATCAACTCAAAAAAAGTGAAAAAAACTATCGTGATCTGATCGAAAACAGTCAGGATATTGTTTTTAGCGTTGACAAAACGGCCAAATTTATTTTTACAAATAAATACAGTCAAACTATTTTAAAATATTCCTCTGAGGAATTAAACGAACTTGAGTTACTTGATATTATTCACCAAGATCATCAAAAAGACTGCCTGAAAAGTTTACAGGATTTATTGAACGGGAAGAAAAGTATAAGTATTGAAAGTGTTTTTGTTACAAAAAAAAGGAAAAACATTTTTGTTGAAGGAAATATGACGCCTATAATAATTGATGGTGAAATTATTGGAATTCAAAGTTTTTTCAGAGACATTTCAGAAAGAAAAAAAGCAGAATCAGAACTAATCAAGAGCGAACACCGTTATAAAAATGTTGTAGAAAACATTAACGATGCCATTATTATTAGAAATCTAAAAGGTCAGATAACTTATGCCAACCAAAGATTTCATGACCTTTTAGGGTTTGAAAAAGATGATCTGGTTGGTTTAAGTATGGAAGATTATATTGCTCCTGGATGGCAAGCGGAAATCAGAAAACAATATTCTAAGTTCATTAATAATATTGAAATTCCTGAAGTATATGAATACCAGGGATTGCATAATGATGGAACAACTCGCTGGTTGGAAGATAAGATAACTTTATTGTATGAAAACAACAAAATAATTGGCACTCAAGCAGTAATTAGAGACATTACTGAAATGAAAAGAAAAGAAAACGATCTTAAAAAATTAATTAATGAGTTAACAAATCGCAATAATGAAATGATGCAATTCAATTACATTGTATCACATAACCTAAGAGCACCTATCGCAAATATTATTGGATTAAGTAACCTCGTTAACAGTGAAAACATAAACCAAACTGATGGCAAACTGATTTTAGAACATATAAAAGACTCATCTCTCAAAATGGATGAAATGATAAAGGACCTAAGTATTGTTTTAAATACGCGTTCTAATCTAAATGCAAAAAAGGAAAAAACATTTTTTCATTATACAATTCAAAGTATTTCAAAAATATTAGAAGAGCAAATTGCAATTTCTAAGTGCAGATTGACAGTTAATATTGATCCCTTGGCAAATGAAATGTTTACGATCAAAAGCTATATTGAGAGTATTTTATTTAATTTGATAAGCAACGCAATAAAATATCGTTCTGTAGAAAGACCTTTACTTATTAATATTGATATAAGAAAGGGAAATGGGAAAACGCTCATTACGATTTCTGACAATGGTATTGGTATAAACCTGGCTGAAAACGGAAATTACATTTTTGGATTATACAAACGATTTAATTATGATGTGGAAGGTAAAGGGCTTGGTTTACATATGACAAAAGCACAAGTAGAAGCTCTTGGTGGAAATATTAAAATCGAAAGTGAAGTGAATATGGGAACAACGTTTAAAATAGAATTTTCTACCTAAAATCTAAAACAAGTCAGTTTTTATCAAAAAGCAAGGGCAAAAAAGTGTCCGATATGTAAGATTTTATGCAAAGATGTAAGATTTTGGTTAAAAATGCTGTTTTTAATGCTAAATTATGTAATATCTTTATTCATTATGATCTTTAAAATGAGTCTTTATAGATAAATAATATAGTAAGTGGTTTTACAAATTAATTATGATTTTAGATTATGATTAAACTAAAAAAAGTTATAAATCATCTAGATGACAATACTTATAAAGATATTGTTGATCAATTTAGCAAAACTAAAGCAGAAAACTTTTTGTTTTTACTGCAATCTTATAGAAAAAATGCAATAACCGATAATGATATCATGAAGAAACTTGAATTGACAAACAATTCATTTTATGTTTTAAAATCAAGACTTTATGAAAAAATTCAAACTAATCTTAGTGCAGAAATAGATATTACAAAGGAAGACGTTTTAAATCAGTTTCATCAGTTACCCGAAATTAGTTTTTCTACATCACGTGAAGTAGCAACTGCCATACTCTTAAAATTGGAAAAAGATTTATTGACCTTTGATCTCCATAATGAATTGGTAATTTTATACAGCATTTTAAAAAGACTGAATTTATATTCAGATAAATATTTTCATTACTCTCAACTTTATAACAAACAAATAGCCTATACTCTTTCGATTGAAAAATCCCTTGATTTACTTGGTGAATTCAATAGAAAATTAAATGAGTATATGTTTTCTAAGGTGCCGGGACTCATTAACGAGTTACTTTTTCTTCACAAAGAAATTGAAGATTATTTTCTTTTGAATTCTGACAGGCAAATTGAGGTTATAAAGTATTTTATTGAACTCCAGTTGATTATTTTTTGCGACCAATTAAATAATAATAATACCGAAGAGATTCTTAATAAAGCAAATGCTTTATTAAGTAATTTACCGGAGTCTTCTCAACTTAAAAAGTGGTTACTACCTTTAAATTATCTCTATTTCGAATATTACGTATCTAAACGTCAGTCGTCACAAGCTGAAATATATTATTTGAAAACAGAAAAAGATTATAAAACACTTTTACTTGCAAATCCAATATGTATTTCATCAAGGTACTTGCTATCAAAAACTAATTATTTAATAGAAAAAGGGAGAATTGGAGAATTAAAGAAAATGGATGTCGACTCTATTTTGTTTGATCCTCATGATCCATTTAGTATTATCAGATTAAATCTATACAAATCCCTTCTTATGTTCTTTAATAATAATGCCAAAGGGGCTGTAGCAGAAATTGCCGACATTCTTAACAATAATAGTTTGAGAGATTTTGTGCATATTAATGTTGAAGTAAAACTAACCCTCGCCTATTATTATTTGCACTTAGAAGAGTTTGATTTGGCTGATCACATATTGAAAAATTTAAGTAGAAAATTAAAATTGAGCGACTCACTTGATTATAAGAATGTGAATGATTTAATTAAATTTTTCAATTACATAATTTCAAATGCAGATTTAAATGTTAAAAATCAAAAACAAAAAGATACTTTCGCTTTATTTATTGCCAGGAATAAAGGAGAAATAGAAGTGGTAAGTTTTTTAGTACAAGATATGCTTAATAAATTCAGTTAGATTTTAAATAAAAAATTCCTATGAAGAGAAAAGATCCAAAATACGTCTACGAACAAATAATGATTTTAGACGATGATGAATTAGCAAATTTCATTAACCAAAAGGTTATTGAATCATGTAATTTCTCCAAGAAAATATACATAAATACAAGCGCCAAAAGTGCTTTAGAGTTTTTGAATAACATGCTCGTTTTTGGTGATTCAACTGAAGATCTTTTGCCACAAATAATTTTCGTAGACTTAAACATGCCATTGATTGATGGTTTTCAGTTTATTCAATTATTACTCAAAAAACAAAATCAACTCATTCAGAATATAAAATTGGCCATTTTGACTTCATCTGTTCACGAAATGGATAGAATTAAAGCGAAGGAAATATCTAATAATATTATTTTTCTGAATAAACCTCTGACAAAAGAAAGCTTAAATGTTTTTCTTCCCACTGTAAAAAGTTAAGCTGATATAGTTTCAAATTAAATTTATTCTAAGATTAAGAATAGTTTGGAGTTTTAGATCTTAAAGTGAAACACTTTAATTTAACGACTTGCAAGCGAATGCTTATATTATTTTATTATTCCTAATAGAGAATTTTCGTTGGTTATCTCATTCATGTTTTTGTAACACCTGCTCCGAAATAATTTTATTTAAACTAATGATTGTTGTTTAGAATCAGAGACTTGTTAGGCTTCTATTGAAGACAAACCACTTATTTCAGTCCCTTTAATTAGTTCGCTTTTCGAAATAAGAAAAAAGCAATTTTTTTATTGTTTTCTGCACTCTTTTTTGGGTTAACACATACCGCTTGTTAATTTACTTTTTGAAACATATTCCTTAACGATATCAGCTGGTAATTGAGGAGTTTGAAATAGACCCATTGTATAATTATTTGTGTATGTTTCTCTGGCTTCAAATTTTTTAGTGTCTTTATTTAAGGCGACAATACCAACAGGGAAATCAATTAGGTCAGGATTTAAGAATTTGGCTTCTGCTAATTCAATTAACTCAGTTTCGAAATGAAACTCATTGTTAAGTACTTCTTCATTATAGGTCTCTGTATTAAAGCTTATCATTAAAGGTAAAAACCCTTCTTTTGTAACACGTAATGTGTACCAAACGTCTTTTTTTAACTTAAGTTCAAATGGTTTGTTCATTTTGATAATGGAGGAATCCACTAATTGGTTTTCATTGAATAATTCAATTTTGCATTTTGAATCTAATTTTTTGTTGGTTTTTACAATTATACCATTAATTGTAAAATCACCCGGATTTGATTTTGTTCCTTTAGCTAATACTGTATTTGTTATTAGCATTAAGATGATCATTGCTGCTGTTAAAAGTTTAGTTGTTGTTTTCATGTTGTTTAGTTTTATGATTCAAAATTACAGCATCAACTTCTCCTAAAAAATCCATATTAATTGCTTTAATTACATCTGTAAGAAAAAGCTTCATTTAGTAAAAAATATTTTCCAATAAATTTTTCATTTTCCTTTGATATCAATGGTTTCAAAGAATCCATGATTTTTTTGATTAAATGTTAAATTTTTAATGTGGGTAGAAAAAATGATGAAAGTATAGGCTATAAATAATGAAATTGTTACTGAATCTATGGAAATATTAACCTTAAAAACGGTTAAAATCGCATTACAGAATAAAAAAGTACCCTAGTACATTATATACTACTCATATTTCAATGCTTTTACCGGATTACTATTGGCCGATCTTAATGCATGAAACATAACTGTTCCCAAAGCAATAACTAAACAAACTAGTCCTGAACCTATAAATACTAAAAAGCCAATATCAATTTTGTATGCAAAATCATTTAGCCAACGTTGCATCAACCACCATGCTATTGGCCAGGCAATAAAATTGGCGATCAATACCAATTTTACAAACTCCTTCGACATCAAATTCACAATGGAGATAATTGGTGCTCCCAAAACTTTCCGAATCCCAATTTCTTTGGTACGTTGTTCCGCTGTAAAAGATGCAAGTGCAAATAAACCCAAACAAGCTATAAAAATGGCGAGTACCGAAAAATAACCAACTAATTTCGCAAGATTGTCCTGAGACTTATACAGTTTATTTAAATTATCATCCAGAAAGAAATATTCAAACGGATATTCTTTTGAAAATTCGTTCCATTTTTTCTCTATAAAAGAAAGCGTTTGCTTTATATTAGTTGGAGGAATTCTGATGACAATATATTTAGTCC
>JABDBZ010000069.1:0-494 GCA_013288385.1 Bacteroidota bacterium | reverse complement strand
AGAAATATCCAATACAAAAGGACCAACATTTTGTTTGAGAGAAACAAAATTATAATCTCTAGCCACACCAATCACCCGTTCTTTACCACTTGGTGTAAAAAATTGTTTGCCAATCGCGTTCTGAGGACTTCCCCACCCCAAATGCTTTACCATAGCTTCGTTAATTATTACAGCAAGTGAGTCTTCGCTCTTTATATCCTTATTAAAAGAACGACCAGCCACAATTTTAATTCCCATTGTTTCAATAAAAGTCTGACTCACAATTAAAGATGGAAAATAAATCCATTGTTTATTTTGTGGCATTCCTTCATAATTATATTCATGTGTATTATGACTTGCACCCAAAATATCATTCATACTTGCAACATTCAAAATATTTGGACTGTTTTTTAATTCCTCTGAAAAAGGAATATACACACTTGCCATTGGAGGTCTAACCGGAAGAACAACTACCTGATCTTTTTTAAAACCAAGGTCCGCGTTTTTTAAAAAAT
>JABDBZ010000068.1 GCA_013288385.1 Bacteroidota bacterium | reverse complement strand
TACAGCCAAAGCAACATGACTTAAATGATGTTTACTATATATTTCTGGAACTATAATTATAGGACACTCAATTTTTGCCGATAAGTTTACGCCTGTAGTACTGTAGATAAATTTAGAGATTTTGTTTTTAGTTTGCAAACCTAAAATCACATAATCTATCTTCTTTTTCTTTACGAGATCTTTAACGAAAGATTTTAATGTATCGGTCGTGTTCACACATTCAATAGAAACTTTGGGGAATTTTGTTAAAGCTTTTTCTTTTATGTGCTCTAGTCTATGAAGATCGTTGTCTTTAACCACTTTATAGTCTACTATATATAATCCCGAGTTTGTATGAATGAGGGGGAATTCAAAAATATGCAATAAAGTAACAGATGCTTTTGTTTTTTTGGCAAGCATTAAGGCATAATTTAAAGCATTCTCCGACGATTTGCTATAGTCGATCCCAACTAATATTCTTTTTTTAATATTTGAATTCATATTAATTTGTTTTAAATAGGTAATCTAAACTAAAAAATTCCCACTCACCAGGTAATATCAGTAAAAAAAACACCAAAAGCAATCTTGGAAATACGTGACGCATATCCCACACAGGCTCAAGCATCGAAAAAGCCAAGCCTACAATAACCATATCCAGCCCTAAAAGTGTTAACGCAATTGTTTTAAATAAACCAATAATAAGCATTAAGCCACAAGCAAACTCCACAATTGAAGTAAAACTGGCGGCTGTTTTTAAGACCATAGGAGAAATATGAACATTATGAGCATTTGCCATAAAGGCTTCAGTAACGCCGCTAATTTTAACTTTAAAAAGCTTATCATAGCCTTGATAAAGGAAAATAATACCACAAAACATGCGAAGTATCAATTCGGCAATTTGAAACTTGTTAATTATTTCCATACTACTAATTTAATCTCTATTTATTTATAAGGCTTGCATAATTCCACATAAAAACTTACATAATTATTGGTCTGTATTCTAAAACCTGAAGAATATTCAGCTATTTATAAAGGAAGTGCAGCCATTGGTTATCGCAACAGATGCATGAGAAACTTTAATAATTAAATTATAGTACAAGGTTGTTTTTGCTATTTGCTTTAAATATTATTAAACGTTTGAATTAAGTAACATCTATCTTCTTCCTCCGCCTCCTCGCACACCGCCACTGCGTATTTGAAAGTTGCCTCCTGACCTAACTTGAGAACGAACAGGGGATGATCCCATGTTAAATCGTACTGGGTTTTGTTGAGCCGGATATCTTATTGGTTGGTTAAAATGCGGTTGATTAATAGCAGGACTTAAATGCTGGTAGTATTGAGAATTATTTTTTAAAAATTCAGGACGAGAAATATTTTTCCCAAAAATTCCTGTAGTGTTGTTATGATAATCCATTTCAAATTTTCCTAATTCTTTTATGCGTGATTGGCGGTTCGCATCATTGTTAAAATACCCTTTTGGTAAATTAGCTTCGTTAGCTCTTGTCCACTGATGAATTTCGTTATTGAAACCACTTCTTTGAAATCTTGGGCCATAATGTGCATAATTATAACCAACACAATAATTAGAGAAATGTGAATAGTAATAATGATGGTTGGGATGAAAGAAATACCAATGCATAAAAAATGGAGACGGTAATCCCATATAAACAATTCCACCCCCCGGCCCAAAATAAAAGCCGGTATTATACCAATACGGATATGGATACCAATACGGATAGCCATACCAGGATGGATAACCAAACCAATATGGATAAGGTTGAACTGGATAATTTACATTAGGTGTATTTGTGTAAACCTGAGGATTTGTACCCGAAACAGAAGGATCACTATACACATCATCAACTGCATAATCGGGATCTTTATCTTTAATAAATTCTTTTGAAGCATCTTCCATTTCTTTTTTTGCATCCGGATCTTTTTCTAATCCGTTTTTCCAATCTTCCGCTTCTTTAGCACTTTGGGTATCATGGTCTGCTTTTACTGAACTCAGCATTTGCAGAGTGGTCTCAGGATCGGATGAATACATATTGCCTAAAATAACCGACAGATGCATGTTTGATGAAAGTGTATTTATAACATCGGGATGATTAATTAATGTTCGAAAACTATTTTTAGTTTGTTCAGGATAATCAGAAATTATTTTTTCAAATTCAGAATTTGAGTTTTTAGTGATGTTATTAATATCTGTAAGAACCTTGTAATGCTTGTGTCCATATTCCACCGCTAGAGATCTTATTTCTTTTGGATAATGAGAAGCAATAATTTCTAATTCTTCTTTTGATTTCTTTTCACCTGTACTAATTTCATTAATAAGAGCGGGATATCGTGTCAAATTCCAAAATTTCGCTTGTTCGTCTTTGCTGTAATTATCCATTAGATCTCTAAACGACTGACTTGTATTTTTTTGCAAGGCTTCGGTTTGTACCAAAAAATTAGGTTTCTGACAAGCCAGTAATATGTTTGTTCTTAAACTGTCAGGATATGATGCTACAGTAACTAAGGCACTGCTATCATCCTGATTGAAGTCTTTGTTAAGCTTTTGATTAACCTGACTGTTCGATGTAACTGATCCAAACAAAGCGAATAGTAAAAATAATTTTTTCATAAATTTAAAATAGAGGTTATACAAATTTACAATTACAATTTTAGATTAGGAAAAATTGGTTTATTTTGCAATTTGAAATGTAAAAATTGCAAACCTGACAAGAATCACTTCTAAAAACTGACCATCGTCATTCTGAACAAACAACATTATCCTCAACTTTGCTTCAGATAAATAAGTAAAAACATAAAAATTATTAAAATGACAACAACAACATTCTCACATGCAACCGCGCAAACTTCCGGTGCAGAAAATCATTTATCATGGTATGGCAAATAACGTTTCAGCAATTGGTCAGGCACCTACACGCTGGGTGGCAAATATATTTTTAGCAAATTTTATTATTTGCGCAACCTTAATTATTATAAATGCGATTTAGATAGTTTTAGCATGTTTATAATATTGAAGTCTCAACAACCGTTGAGACTTTTTTGTTTTGGACGACTATACAAGTTGTTCAATAGTTTAGACTTATTTAAATACTCTTCTAAATCTTGGAACCTTAATTTTCAATTTTTTTCCTAAATTTAGGTTAGTATATTTCAGAGCATTGAAATGATTGAGTAAATAATCTAAACGTATCCTATGAAAAAATTAACAATCGCATTATCTTTTATATTTACATTTGCTTTTGCACAAAAAACAATCCATGATAGTATTGTTGTTGATGGGAAAAAGTTCTCAGCAAAAACTTTAACCAAAATGGATGAATTGGACAGCATTATAATCGAAGGATACTATAATCTTAAAAATATTTTTGTAAAAAACTCATTTGGAGTTGGAGGTATTGGATTTTGTGTTATACGTACCAAGGTAAATGATGAAGTAACAACAGATGAAATAAATGCGAATATGTTCCAAATTAATTTATCGCTGTGTAAATTAAAATTGGGAGATAAGGTTAAGGTGGTAATAAAATATAAAAGAAAGTGCGCTCCTAATGAGAAACCACTTATTCTTAATCCCGGTGCTTTATTGAAAACGAATAAAGAAGAAACACAACTCTCTTTAATTTACGAAGGTAAATTTATGTGGGAAAATCTTTTTGTTTGCAATCCCCGTGTGTCTAATTCAAATGCATATGGCATTAAAGAAGTATTGATTAATGGTAAAGGACTTTCTTATACTGAAATAAATGCGGATGTTTTTGAAATTAATCTTTCAAAGATGGGATTGAATAAAGAAATTAAAGAAGGGGATAAAGTCAAAATCGAATTTAAATATTTAAAAGGGTGTGATCCGGTTATCATTAATCCGGAGGTATTACATTAGGAAATGAACTCTTCCAAAGTTTCAAACTTTGGAAGAGTTCGCGCTAAAAGAGTGGCATTAGAAAATTGGATACAAATATTTATCCATTTACAATTTCTTACACCCCTCTAAATTATCAACTCCCCAGTTTTTTAATTCTTCTTCCGACCAAAGATCTGGGAAAAAGATTCGACGTTGATATTGCGGGTGCATGTATTTATGCCAATTGCTGCCACCTGTAGCTTCCGCTTTTTTAGGACCACTATCTAAATATTTTCCGGCAGCTTTATAGTGTGCCATCACCCATAATATATTTACGGTGTGATCATAATGACGCATTGCATTTTTAAGATCAATATTGTTTTTTTCAATTTCAGGAAGCGCTTTGTATTTTGTCCATAAGTTTAATGTATTGTACTCTTCCATTTTTTGTAAAAAGAAATTCTTGTATTTATTTTCAAAATTTTGAACAAGCGGACTTTTCTTTCCTGTTTTATAATCTTTACCTGCAGCTTGCCAATACAAATGTTCGTATGCATGTGAGTATGGTGTATTGCGATCGATAGTTGCTCTAAAACGGAAATCAATTAAATTAATAAGTTCGGTAGAACCAAATTCGATTAAACGATATTGTGCGCTTTGAAAACCGCTTGCAGGCGTTAATGCATTTCTGAATTTCATATATTGATCTACATCCATTCCATCTCCCATAATTGTAAATGAAGAACAAAGCATATCAAAATATCTGCTGATACGATTTAAATGCTTTGTAAATTTTGGTGCAGTAACATTTTCGGTATGCGCTACCTGTTCCATTTCCCATAAAATCATTTTAAATAATAACTCATTTATTTGATGGTACATAATAAAAACCATTTCATCAGGCAAATTAGTACGTTGTATTTGTAAACCAAGCAATGCTTCTGTTTGTATATAATCCCAATACGTAATTTGTTTAGCCCATACCAAACCATCTAAATGAACATTTACATCTTGATTAATGGCTGTATATTTTTCCGTTAGCCTTTCTACTAATTTCTCTTGTGCTTCGTTCATACTTTTATTTTTTAATTGTCTCACCGAAAAACTGATGAATAAAATCGTCTATTTTTTCCGGACTAGTTTCGTTTGTAATATTATTTTGTTTAATTAATTCCAATATTATTTTGTCTTGTTCTTTTCCTTTACTCAAAGCAACTTGATATTCAATATCGCTAAACGAAACCATAGAATACATTGGGAAATAGTTGCCCGGATATAACTGTGCCATTCTTCTTTCTACTTTTTGTTGCAATAAAAAAGCAGGATCAGCAACTTTATCTCGCATTACAACATAATTTAATAAAGAAAGATCTTGCACTGCATCACCATTTGGTTTACGAATTGTTTCATATTCTTTAAAAATTTTAGGCCAATCTTCGCTGTGTTTTTTCATTAACGAATACATCACCGAACAATCTTCAAATCCTGCGTTCATTCCTTGTCCGTAAAAAGGTACAGTTGCATGTGCGGCATCACCCATCAAAGCAACTTTTCCATGAGTCCAAGGAAAACAACGAATAATTGCTAACGATGATAATGGATGATCTTCCCAGGCATCTGCAATGTTTGGCATCATCTCAAAGAAATTTGGAAATACAGTTTTAAAAAAAGTATTTACTTTTTCTTTCGATGTTAAATTATTGAAGCAATGTTCATGTCCTTCAAAAGGCATAAATAAAGTGCAGGTAAATGAACCGTCAAAATTTGGAAGAGCGATCAGCATAAATCTTCCACGTGGCCAAATATGCAATGTGTTTTTATCTAATTTATAATTACCATCAGAATTTGCAGGCAATAAAATTTCGCGGTAACCATCTTCAACGTAGTTTTGACTATAAGTAAAACGATCAATTTTTTGCATGGCATTATAGCGAATAGCAGAAAAAGCGCCATCGGTACCAAAAACAACATCCGATTTAAATTCAGAAATTTTCCCTGTTACAGTATTTTTTAAATGGACAATTCCGTTTTGTAGATCGGCACCAATGCATTCTTCATTAAAAGAAATTTCGGCGTTTCCTGTTCTTTCGGCAATGTCCATTAATTTGCAATTAATATCACCACGTGAAACAGAAAAAATTGCCTGTTCATTAATGCCATAAGGCTGATAGGTTTTATTGCCATCTAATGCGTGCATGGTGCGACCAAACATAGGAATAGAAATTTTTCTGATCTCATCGCCAATCTGCATTTCATCGAGAGCTTTCCACCCGCGATATGACATTGCCAAATTAATTGATTTGCCGGCGGAGATTGTGGCTTTGCGCATATCAGAACGGCGTTCAAATATTTTTACATTATAACCCGCTTTGGTTAAATAAACGGCCCAAAGTGATCCTACTAAACCGGAACCTATAATTGTTGCTTGCTTCATATTAAAAATTAGAAAACATTAATAATCTAATATATAAATTATTTCTTGTGTAAAGATAGTTATACTTAAGAGGAGAGTATAATAAAATTATCACTGCATTTTCATTAAATAAAAAAGCAATTCCAATTATTATCGGAATTGCTTTTGCAATAATGTTTTTTGTAATTTACTAAAAAGCAAATCCTAAAGTTAAACCTGCTCTTACGCTTAGCATAGGTAAACCGCTCACTACAACTTTAGCTGAATTGCTTGTGGTTGTAACTACTACAGTTCCTTTTCCAAAACTACCAAGATCGCTCATGCTACCGCTTATATCTGAGTTTAATTGTGCCTGATCTGCTGAAGATAAATTTGTGTTTGCATCTGTGGATGTACCTTCAATTGAGAATTTAGCTCTTCCGGCACCTGCACCTACTATCCACCAGTCAATAGAAAAATGTTTGCCAATGATCCATTGAGAACCAATCATTAATCCAATAGTGTGTCCATAATAACTTGCTTTTACTGCATAATGATTATCATAAGGAGCCCCAGTACTGGCATTAGTCCCTACATCTGTGTAATTTGCTTTTAAAGTATATTTAGCATATCTGAAATAAGGGGCAAAATAAAAACCATGAGGAGCTTGGTGGTTAACTTTTGCGCCGGGATAGAAACGAAACTCAGGAGTAATTGCCCAGCCTCCAAAATTTGGAAGTGAATATCCTGAAGTATTTGCATCAGTTGGAGCTTTAAAAAAATAGCCAGGAATTGAGCGAGGTAATAAAAAACTTAAACCTAATGCACCAGACATGTTTTTATGAAATGCATATTCGTATTGAAACGAAAAATTAGTAAAAATTAATTGAGACAAACTTAGTTTGATAACTTGTTTTGAACCTAGCATTTCAGCGGCAGGTTTTCTCAAAAGAATTGATTTTGGAGCATCTTCTTCTTTTAAAGAGTCTTTATTTTCATCAGGATTTCCTTTATCAGCTTTTAATTGAAACGTGAAAGAAGTCAATAAAACTGATGCTAAGATTAATGTTAGTTTTTTCATTTTTTCATTTTTTACAGCAATAAATATAATAAATAATAATAATATGAATAGTCTGAAATGTTAAAACGGAACAAAAAGTATAATAAACTACTTATCAATAAGATAATGATAACTGGGTATTAGTTGAAACCCTTGAATTACAAAGGATTTAAAGCGTAGATTAACAAATGGTTAACCCTTTTAACTTTCGGTTTTTTTTCGTAAATTTACTTCGCAAAAATGAAGCGACTATTTTCATTTATAATCATTCTACAATTATTCACTAATCAGGAAGCATTTGCCGAATTGGCTAAATTGCCTTTTTTATTTCACCATTATAATGAAACTGCTGAGGAACAAGATTTTTTGAGTTTCTTAAATGATCATTACGCACACTCACAAGATCATAGTAATGATCATGATCATGGAAAATTACCATTTAAACATTCGGATGATGGTTGCAGTCACCACACAGTTTCAACAACACTAAAAGATACAAAAACAGAAAGTAATCTGATCATTAAACCAATTGTTTTCAGTATCGAAAAATATCAGATTACCAACGAACAAAATTTCCCTACCTATTTCAGCAACATCTGGCAACCGCCTAAACTCGTTTAATTTAAATCGTAAGTAAAAGGTTTTACAAAAGTAATAACCTCTCTTTTATATTTAAATTAACGTTTATGTTAAACAAAATTATTTTGTTCTCAATAAAGAATAAACTCATTGTGGGTTTATTTTTGATCGCATTAATTGGTTATGGTTCTTTTCAACTTACCAAACTACCTATTGATGCAGTGCCTGATATCACTAATAATCAAGTGCAGGTAATTACCGTTGCTCCTTCTTTTGGCACCACAGATATTGAGCGTCTGGTTACATTTCCAATTGAGCAGGCCAATAGTAATATTCCGGGATTGATAGAGATAAGAAGTTTTTCTCGTTTTGGTTTATCGGTTGTTACAATTGTATTTGATGACGCAACAGACGTTTACTGGGCAAGGCAACAAGTTTCAGAGCGCTTGCAAAAAGTAAAAGATTTAATTCCGAAAGGAATTGGTGTTCCCGAATTAGGTCCGGTAACTACTGGCTTGGGCGAAATTTATCAGTATGTAGTAAAACCAAAAGATGGTTACGAAAAAAAATATGATATAACCGAGTTGAGAACAATTCAGGATTGGATTGTAAGGCGCCAATTGCTTGGTGTGAAAGGCGTAGCAGATGTTAGCAGTTTTGGTGGAAAATTAAAACAGTATGAAATTTCTGTTGATCCAAATAAATTAAAATCGTTTAGCATAAATATTAATGATGTTTTTACTGCATTAGAAACAAATAATCAAAATACCGGCGGTGCATATATTGAAAAGGGACCAACAGTTTTGTATATCAAAAGTGAAGGTTTGATTGGATCTATTGATGACATTAAAAATATTTCAATTAAAGTTACTGAAAATGGAACGCCACTTCGGATTAAAGATGTTGCTGAAGTTAACATTGGTTATGCCACTCGCTTCGGCGCCATGTGTTATAATGATAAGGGAGAAGTTGCGGGTGCAGTTGTGATGATGCTCAAAGGAGCAAACAGCAGCGATGTGATTGTAAAAGTGAAAGAACGTATTCTTCAAATTCAAAAAACATTACCCGAAGGTGTTGTAATAGAACCGTTTTTAGATCGCACAAAAATGGTAAATAATGCGATTAGCACCGTAGAACAAAATTTAATGGAAGGTGCTTTGATCGTGATTTTTGTATTGGTTTTATTTTTGGGAAATTTTAGAGCAGGGATATTGGTGGCGTCTGTAATCCCTTTGGCTATGCTATTTGCGGTGATCATGATGAATTTATTTGGAGTAAGTGGAAACCTGATGAGTTTGGGCGCTTTAGATTTTGGATTGATTGTAGATGGTGCAGTTATAGTTGTTGAGGCGGTGATGCATCAATTAATGCATGGAAAAAAATTCAACAATGCATTAAATATTAGTCAAACCGAAATGGATGAAGAAGTAAATAATTCGGCTAGTAAAATGATGAACAGTGCGGTATTCGGACAAATTATTATTCTCATTGTATACCTGCCCATATTCACATTACAAGGTATTGAAGGAAAAATGTTTAAACCCATGGCGCAAACAGTTGCTTTTGCTTTGTTGGGCGCATTTATTTTATCGCTCACTTATATTCCCATGATGAGCTCCGTTTTTTTAAGTAAGAAAACGAAACATACAATAAATTTTTCTGATCGGATGATGCAGGTTATTGGAAACAGATACCAAGCTTTTTTAAATAGGATCATCAATTTCCCGAAATCAATTTTATTAAGTGTGATTGTATTATTTATCCTGGCAATTATTACGTTAGTAGGATTGGGTGGCGAATTTATACCAGCTTTAGAAGAAGGGGATTTTGCTGTTGAAACAAGATTGTTAACGGGGAGTAATTTAAATACAAGCATAACAAACACTCAAAAAGCATCTCAAATATTGATGAAAAATTTTCCGGAAGTACAAAAGGTGGTTACAAAAATTGGAAGTGGAGAAATTCCCACAGACCCCATGCCTATGGATGCAGCAGATATTATGATTATTTTGAAAGATAAAAAAGAATGGACTTCAGCACACACGTTTAATGAATTGGCAGATAAAATGAATAGTGTTTTGCAAGATGTACCAGGCCTAAATTACAGTTTTCAATATCCGGTGCAAATGCGTTTTAATGAATTAATGACAGGCGCTAAACAAGATGTAGTTTGCAAAATATTTGGCGAAAATTTAGATACGCTTGCAACTTATGCTAAAAAAATGGGCAATATAATTAGCAGCATTCAAGGTGCAAAAGATATTTATGTGGAAGCTGTAACGGGGATGCCTCAAGTAATTATTGAATATAAACGTGCTGTCCTTTCTGAATATAATCTTTCTATTAATGAAGTGAACAGGATCGTGAATGCTGCATTTGCCGGACAAAGTGCCGGTTTAGTGTTTGAAGGTGAAAAACGATTTGATCTTGTGGTGAGATTAGATAAAAAAATTAGAAACAATATTATGGATATTAGAAATTTATTGATTCTAACTCCAAAGGGATCTCAGGTTCCATTATATCAATTAGCGGATGTAGAAATAAAAGATGGGCCAAATCAAATTCAAAGAGAAGACGCAAAGAGAAGAATTATTATTGGATTTAACATCCGCGGTAATGACGTGCAGACTATTGTGAATGAGTTGCAACAAAAAGTAGACAAAGAAATAAAATTCCCTACGGGTTATTATCCAACGTACGGTGGCGCATTTGAAAATTTAAATGCTGCCAAAAAAAGATTATCAATTGCAGTACCGGTTTCATTAGCGATGATATTTTTATTATTGTATTTCGCTTTTAGCTCTGTTCGTCAAGGCTTATTAATTTATACGGCTATTCCGCTTTCTGCTATTGGTGGAATTTTCGCATTGTATTTAAGAGGAATGCCATTTAGTATTAGCGCAGGTGTTGGCTTTATTGCTCTTTTTGGTGTTGCTGTTTTAAATGGAATTGTTTTGATAGCAGAATTTAACCGCTTACGAAAAGAAGGAGAAACAAATTTGAAAGAAATTGTTTTAAAAGGAACTCAGTTAAGATTACGTCCGGTTTTAATGACAGCTTTTGTAGCATCGTTAGGATTTTTACCAATGGCTCTGAGCAATGGAGCTGGTGCAGAAGTTCAGCGACCACTTGCAACTGTTGTAATTGGTGGGTTATTGATAGCAACATTTTTAACGCTTTTTGTTTTACCAGTTTTATATTTGATGTTTGAAAAAAATAATGGTAAAAGAAATATTTCTGTTTCAGGTGTGATATTATTTTTAATTTTTTTAGGATCGTCAGTTAATGCACAGCAAACACTTTCTTTAAATGAAGCAATTGAATTGGCGCTAAAAAATAATTTAT
>JABDBZ010000067.1 GCA_013288385.1 Bacteroidota bacterium | reverse complement strand
AAGCTGTAAAAGATAAAGGAAAACAATTTGAAATAAAGTGGCTATGTAAATCAAACGACGACCTCATGATTGAGAAAGGTGAAGAGTTGAAAGATATTTTAGATATTGATTTTGAAATTGTACTCTCTTAATTATATGCGCGTCAGTAAGCAATTATTAAATCACTTGAGAAAATCTATTCTGACTAGTTTAGTTTTTACACTCTCCTTTTTAACCGCTCAAAATTCAAAAATAGATTCTCTCAAATTGGTAATTAAAAATGCCAAACATGATACAACACGGATAAATGCTTTTCTTAAAATAGGCTCAATAAAAGCTATCAAACAACATGACAGTGCCATTTTTTATTTTAATGCGGCAAAAATAATTTGTGAAAAAAACATTAATACAGTCGACATAAATAATGTTGAATTAAATAAGTCTTTAAGGAAATTATTTTTGGTTAAATATGGCTATACACTTGAAAATATAGCGTGGTCGTATATGAACAAAAGTGACCCACCAAAAAGTATTGACTATTTTAAAGAAGCTGAAAAAGTTTACACTGAAGCTGACAATAAATTAGGAATTGCCAAAACATACTATGGTATTGGTGCTGCATATTATCAATTAGGTGAAACTGATAAAGCCTTAGCATGGGATTTAAAAAGCCTGGAACTTAAAGAAATGATAGGTGATAAAAAACAAATCGTTAATTCTTTAATGAACCTAGGGATTTTATATGCGCAAATTGGAAAAGTAAAAGATGCTTTTGCAACGTTTGACAAGAGTTTAAAATTAAGCGAAAGTATTCATGACAAACTGGGAATTGGTGGCGCCTTGGTAAATCTAGGTATTCTTTATTCCAGTCAAGGACAGAAAGAAGAAGCCTTAAATAATTTTCGACAAAATTTAAAAATACGTCAAACTTTAAATGATAAGAAAGGTATTGCAAATTCATTCGAAAATATTGCATCTATATATGCCGACTTACGAAAGTTTGACACTGCTTTATATTATTTGAATCAAAGTTTTTTAATATATACTGAGTTAGACAACAAAAGGGGAATAGTTAATACATTAAAAAATCAAGCCTCTATTTATACTGAAAAAGGCGAATATGAAAAAGCCACCTCTTTTTTAAAAAATTGTTTGGTTATAGCCGAAAAAAGCAATAATAAAGAATTTATAAATTGGAGTTATTCGGGAATAGCCAAAAATTTTATTAGGTCCAACCGATTTAATGACGCATTAATTTACAGTCAGAAGAGCTTTAAACTGGCTCAAGAATTAGGGTTCGTTGAAGAAACTCAAACTGCCGCCGATCAACTCCAAACAATTTATCAGAAACTGGGAAACTATAAAAAAGCATTTGAGATGTATCAATTGAGTATTAAACTGCAGGATAGTCTTAATAATGACGAAAATAAAAAGACAAGTTTTAAAACGAAATTAAAATATGATTACGATAAAAAAACTTTAGCAGATAGTATAAGGACAGCAAGTGAGAAAAAATTATCTGCAGCAAAACTTGCTGAGAGTACAGCCAGGTTAAAACAAGAAAAAACGCAACGTCTGGCTCTTATTGGCGGTTTAATTTTATTGCTTGGATTTTCAGTGTTTACTTTCAATCGATTCAAAAATTCACAAAAACAAAAACGCATTATTGAACTTCAAAAAAAATTAGTGGATGAAAGTCAAAAAAAGACAATCGATAGTATTAATTATGCTAAAAAAATTCAAAATTCAATCCTACCATCCACGCAAGAAATTGGTATAAAGTTTCCTCATCATTTTATTTTTTATAAGCCAAAAGATATTGTAAGTGGTGATTTTTATTGGTATCACCATGAAAATAATTTATCTTTTTTTGCAGTTGCTGATTGTACAGGACATGGAGTTCCAGGTGCTTTTATGACTATGATTGCCCATTCCATTTTAATTGAAGTTGTGGTCGAAAAAAAAATAACTGCGCCGGATAAAATATTAAAAAGTCTACATGCACTTATTTTTAAAAATTTGCAACAACAAAAAGGCGACGAATATTCACAAGATGGAATGGATCTTTCACTAGCAATAATAGATCATAAAAATAATTTAATTCATTTTTCTGCAGCACGTAACCACGCTTTTTTAATTAATCACAATGAAGTTCGAACTTTGAAAGCAACTCAAAAATCAATTGGAGGCCTATCTCTTTTGGGAGAAATTGAGCCTGAAAGAGAATTTAAGGCAGAATCGTTTCAAATTAATCCAGGTTCTTTTTTGGTTTTAACTACTGATGGTATTTTTGATCAAATGAGTAAACAAGACGAGAAATTTGGTACTGAAAGATTCAAAGAGATGATACTTAGTTTAAATCCGGATAACCCAACTGAAAACCTAAAAGTTGTTGAATCAACTTACTATCAATGGAAAGGTGAAACGTCTCAATTAGATGACATCTTATTACTTGGTGTAAAATTATAAAAGGCGATCATGTTCTCGAAAATATTTTGATCCAGCTCATTTCTACAATATTTATTGCACAAAAAAGACTTATCAAATTTAGATAAGTCTTTTTTTATAAACTATAACTGCAATGAAACAACTTCTAATTAGTCTTTTTGATAATTCTTGGATGATGATGACGGTAATGACTTACTTTAACCCTTGATACCGGTTTGTCTTCTTCATTCATAAATAAATACTGACATATTTTCCCAATTATTCCATCACCAATAACACCCAAAATTATATAAAAACTACTTGTGTATGCAGATTCGTTTCCTAAGTATTGATTAAATTTTTCGCTGAGGCCGGCGTAGCTCATTTGGCTAACGATTATCAAGCTCATTAGTAAGAAGCTGGATAATACCTTGTTTTTTCTGTTTTTCATAACGTTGATTTTTAAGTAAAACAATCAATTTGTTATATTAAAGTTAAACAGAGATTCTCTTATTAATTTGTCAGTTTAATAATTGGTATCATTAAACTTATAAGTGGTGCTTAAATTGAGAAAATTGACATTTTATAAAAGGAAAACTATCAAGAAAACGAAGCTAAAATACTGCAATCAAAGGCGAATGCCAATAATACAAACATCGTCTTATCCCGACGCTCCTTTGGTCGGTCGGGATCGTGACTTTGTAGTATAATCATAATTGTCTAAAGGCGAATTCCAATTATGCACACGTCATCGACTTGTTCCAAATTTCCTTTCCAATCGGTAAAGCTTTTATCCAAAATTAGCTTTTGCTTTTCGAGCGGTTCTTTACTTATTTGAATAAGCAAATCGTTAAGTTGTTTGTACTTAAATTTTTTTCCTTTCGCTCCACCAAACTGGTCAGCAAAACCATCAGTATATAAATAGAGTGTTTCGCCCTTTTTTATTTCCAAAGTATTTAATTTGAATGAATCAGTTTTTTCACCATGACCAACTGGCATTTTATCAAATGGTAATTCCATAACTGCACCGTCTCTTATTAAAATAGGTGCGTTATTGGCAGCTGCATAAGAGATTTTTGTTGTCTGGTGCATATCACCTCCAATAGAAGGATTCAAGGAAATCAAAATGCCATCCATGCCATCCTTTGCACCGTCTTGTGAAACGCTTTCAATGAGTCGCTTTCTTACATGATTTAAAACCTCATGAGGTTGAAGAATATTTTTTTCGTTGATGGCTTCATTTAAAAAAGAAATATTTAATAAACTCATAAATGCGCCTGGAACGCCATGACCTGTAGAATCACAAACAGCGAGGAAAAAAAGTTCCTTGTTTGAGGTTTCTTGTTTCTTGTTATGAGTTTCGGTGGAAACACCAAACTTTGAACTTGAAACAATTTTTGTCGCCCAATAAAAATCTCCACTTACAATATCTTTAGGTTTAAATAATACAAAATGTTCTGGTAAATTCTTGTTCAAATAATCATTGTGGGCAAGTAATGTATATTGAATTCGCTTTGCATAATTAATACTATCAACAATTTCTTTATTCTTAATACTGATGAGTGTGTTTTTATCTTCTATTTCTTTCTCATAAACTTCAGAGTCACCTTTAAAATATCTAATCACATAAAAAAGCACTGCAAATACTGAGATAAGTGTAAAATACCAATATTTAGTTTCCAATTCTTTCGGAAGATGCATCATAGGCGCATAATTACTTTGATACCATGTTGTGAAAATAAAAGCAGCAACACTCACATAAAAAATGGTATACACAACCCATGTTTTACGAAATAAAATTATTGGAATGGTAGCAGTTGTGATAAAGAAAAAGCGATCTCCCAAATTAATACTGTTATAAAAACATATACTAACTAAACAAATAACGGGTGCAAACGCAAAGAAAAATTTTGAAAATGTAAGCCACCCTCTATAATTAAAATAAGGTGCTAAAGAAAAAGCAATAAAAAAAGGAATACAAAAGTAAAGCATATCGTATATCTTAAATATTGGAGCCATGGAGGCAAACATCACCATCAAAAGAGCTAATACAATACTCATTCGATTAATAATTAGAATACACTTTCGATCATGCGAATTTTTAGAGTGCGAAATACCTGAATAGGTTATTTTTTCAATAAAAGTTGTAGCGAACTTCATGTGTTACTCTGTGTGTAATCTTAATTTATTAGAATTACCTTTCCTATTCAAATATAACATTTTTGGACTTTCTCCCGACAAAATAAACCAAGTTCGTGAGAACTATTTACTCATCAATAAAACGATTATGGTTATAAGAGCAGGTAGCGCTTGTACAAAAAATATTTTTTTGCTGGCTGTTATTGCTCCATAGATACCAGCTATAAGAACACAACTTAAAAAGAAAAGAGAAATATTGAATTGCCAATTTATATCGCTGATAAAAAAAGTCCACATTAAACCGGCCGATAAAAAACCATTGTATAATCCTTGATTAGCTGCCAGTTTTTTTGTTGGGGTAAATAAATCCGGAGCCAGAGAACCCTTAAACGTTTCTTTACCTTTTGTTTCCCAGGCAAACATTTCTAACCACAGAATATATAAGTGTTCAATTGCAATTATTCCAATTAGAACGAATGAAAGTGTTTTCATAATTATTTTTTGTTTATCAAAAATAGAAAGTTTACAGTTAGAAACATAAATTTTAAGTACACTACTTATTCAAACAATTAATTCAGGATTAATTACGTTAATCAATTTAAATTTATGTAGCTTCATTAATTTCAGTAACTTGTATAAAATATTTGAAATGATAGTATGATTATGAAAATAAAAATTGTTTTATATATTGTTTATTTCTTTTTGATAGGTGCAAACGCTTTTTCTCAAATTGACACAGTAAAGCCGATGTTCAAGATTTCATCTTTTTCATTAGGCTTTGGTCTTCTCGCCAATCAATCTCCCGCGATCAGTCAAAGTGACTATAAAAAAATTGCGCCAAATAACAGTTTAGTAAATGCCGATCTAACGGGATATACCAATAGTCCCAGTCTCATAGGAAATGGTTATTTTAATTTAAATATTGGTTTTAATGGTAAGAACAAAAAAACAAATACATATAATTTACGCCGGGAATACAGAGTAGGATTTAGGTTCTATTCGGAAGATATTTTATCAGTAACTTATGATAAAAGTGGGCGGTTCGATTCTTCACAAATAAATTCTTTGCCTTATGCTTCTATTGATAGTTCAAAATCTTACAATTATAATATCACTACCAGAACTTTTATGTTTGATTTTGGAACCATTTATCAAAGCAATCCAAAATTTCTTTTAACCGGATATGTTGGTTATAATATAGGCTTAGGGGCCAATTTTAGTAGTGTAGCAAGCGCTTTTTTAAATTCTGATGTAATTATTAGAAGTGGGTCAAGTTACAAGTACAATTCAGTTAATTCAAAAATAGAAGAAACGCCTTTGAGAAATAGCATAGTAGCAAATGCAACAGTAGTGTGGGGTGCTTGTTTAAGATTATCGAAAACAAAAAAATTCTGGAGTAAATGTATGCTTAATATAGAAGGGAGATTTGGAGTTAATTCACAGAACATTCCAAATTACAAAAACTTCACGCGAATGGTGATTAGTTCTCACTTTGGATTTAAATTCCTTCTTTAAGAATAATAAACAATTTTTGGCTCCATGCCAACATTAAATGTAATGGTAGAGGCCGTGTTAATTTGATCTTCATCATCTTCTTCAACCATTAACGTCAAACTTATTTTATCGCTATTATTTGAAATAAGTGTTTTTAAAAGCATGTTTATGATTTTTAACGTAGAGGTATTATAAAACCCTACAGTTATTTCTATATTCAAAACACTTCCTGAAGCCACTTTAAACTGCTGACCCCATTCTAATATTTTTTCAAAAAAAGTTGGAGGATTTGCCATAAAGGAGTTTCCTTTAATAATTAATTTTTTCTCTTCCGGATTCACCAAAATATATGGTGATTTTTCCCCTGCTTGTATTTCTATCATTTTAATATATTTTATTCGGTTTAAAACTTAATTCCTATAACACAAATATCGTCCATTTGCTCGTAAGTTCCTCTCCAATCTATAAATTCTTTTTCTATTTTTTCGTGCTGTTCGTTAATGTTATATTTACTTAATTCTTCCATAAACACCTTCATTCGCTTGGTAGAGTAACGTTTATTCTTCTCGCCACCAAACTGGTCACCAAAGCCGTCGCTAAACATATAAGCACAGTCCCCTTTTTCAACTGTTAAAGTTGTATCTACAAATCCTTTTACTTCATTCGGAAATGCCCCTCCAATTGAATAAATTGTTGCTTTAAAATCTCGTGCTCCAGCTTTTGAATAAAAATAAAGTGGACGGTTAGCACCTGAAAACATGACTTCACTCGTCTTTTTATTCACTCGCATAACAATAGCATCCATTCCATCGCCTATTCTATTTTCCTCTTCTCTCTTTTTAAAAGCTGAATGTAATTTTTTATCCAACTCATTTAATATTTTTGAAGGAGTTGCATCTTTGTTTTCAATTAAAACCTGATCTAAGAAAGTAGAGCCCAATAAACTCATGAACGCACCAGGTACACCATGTCCTGTACAATCAACTACGGCTATATATGAAAACAAATCCGACTCAGCATACCAATAAAAATCTCCGCTTACGATGTCACGTGGAATGTATAACACAAACAGATCTATTTTTTTATTGATATGATCTTTATCTGGTAATACAGCTTGTTGAATACGTTTAGCATAAGCTATACTCGCTGTTATATCTGAATTTTTTTCATTTAATAATTCGTTTGCTTTTTCAATTTTCTCTTTTTCTAAAACCAATTCGCCGGTTTTCTCACGCACTAAACCTTCTAATTCTAATTTGGCTCTTTTTAAATTAATTGTTCTAACTCTAAAGATCAAAATGATAATTACAATTATGGCAATGGATGAAGAAGCAATAAACCAGATCTCTTTCCAAAAAGGCTTATTAATATGAATACTAAATTTAGCTTGCTCGCTTGGGAAACCATCAGCATTTTCTGCATAAATAACAAATCTATAATCTCCGTCAGCTAAACTTGGATAAGTTACACTTTGTTCATTTGTTGTTCTAAACTTATCTTCAAACCCTTCGAGCATATAATGGTAAGTAACACCTCCAGGGTTTGTTAAAGAAACTCCAATAAAATCAATTGTTACTTCATATTTTTTATATTTTAAAGTAATGAGAGTATCCTCAATTGATAATTCAGTACTATCAGCCGAAATAGATATAAATGAAAATATTGGAGGATTAATGTTGATCTTGTCTTCGCTAGGAGTGTATTTAATAATACCTTCTGTTGTACCCATCCAAATATTCCCTTTTTTATCTTTAAATAAAGCATTGCTATTAACATTGTTGGCGGGCAACCCATTTGATTTATTGATACTTCTAAATGTCTTCAAATTAGAATACTTAATGCTTATACCATTTTTGTGAGTAGCAACAACATCACTTTTGTTAGTTAAAATAATACCATAAATAAAATCAGAGCTTAAGCCGTCTTCCGTAGTAAAATGTTTGAATTTTTTTGGACTCCTATTTTTTTTGTATGAAAAAATTCCATCTCCCTCTGTTGCAAACCATATCTCTTCATCTCTCCCTTGAACACCAGAACTAAAACGGAACGAAGCGCTGGAATCTAAATCCTTTTCCAATTCGATTTCGTTGTTGTAAATATTATACAAAGGTGTCTCTGGCGAAAATACCCATAACCTATCCGTTCTATCCGACAATACTCCTAAGAAATTATTGTGTGGCGCTTTTTCATTTGTTGTGAGTACTTTTTCTACCTCCAACTTCTCATTTAAATAAAATAAACCTTCTGTTGTACAAACTAAGTATCTGCCTGTTTGATCTTTTGTGATATAATTAATTGTTTTATTTTTAAAAATTGGCATCTGATTTTTAAATACCATCTTATTACCGGCAATATTAAATACATTTAAATTTTTAGTAGTTCCAACCCATAATTCATTCGTTAGTTTGTTTAGAAAGCTTGTCCTGATCTCTTCCTCAACTCCTTTAGGAATAAGATTATGCAATGTAGATAGTTTACCATTTGCATTAAACGCAAACACATTTTTATCATCACAGGCAAAAACATTATCAGAATCGTCTACAACTATAGTTCGAATATCATCAAACGGTAAAAAATTATTTGTATTAAATAACTCAAAACGACTGGATAAAAATTGGAATAAGCCACTACCTGTCGTTCCGAACCAAAAATTTTCTTCCTTATCAAAAAATATTTTATTCACAAATAAACTCCGCAATCCATTTCGCTGATTAATTGAATTTTGCTTTTCTATATTATAACTACTATTGTAACGTAACATCCGTAAACCTTCTCCTGTTAATGAGATCCAAGCTTCGTTACTCCCTTTTAAACAAATATCTTTTACATTGTAATTTTCACTCTTCAATTCAGCTGAAAATGTTTTTACAGCTTTGTATTCTTTACCTTCCTTTGAAAATACATCTACACCTACTCCTTCAACTCCTAACCATAATTCATTTTTTGTGGAAATTTCTATACATGTAATATTTTTCCCTTTTGTTCCTTCAATCGTATTTGATGAGCGTGAGCTTTTACCAACATTAAATTCCAACACACCATCTTGACTAGCCACATATAAAATATCATCCTTTATTTTTATTTCATTTATTGGAGGTAACTCTTCTTCTGTAAAAAGTTTAATTACATTATCCTTAATTACGTAAAGACCACCGGCAGACGTAGCATAATAAACATTTTGCTTACTATCTTCTGCAAAAGACACAACTCTTGCTTGTGGGAAATCAGAGGTTTTATATTTTCGGAATTTTTTGTTTTCGAAACTGGAAATACCGCCTTCAAAATGTCCTATCCACAATTTCTGTTTAGAATCAATATGTAATGCACTGCAATAGTTTTCGGCTAAACTATCTTTCTTAGAGAATTTTCTGAATTTTTTCCCGTTAAAAATTGCGAGTCCATCTCCGGTAGCCACATATAAAAATCCTTTAGATGTTTGTACAATATCGTAAACATAAGGTTGTGGTAAACCTTCTTCCTGACCGTAAGCAATAAATTTATATTCTTGCGCAATCGCAAAACTGCTTACAAAAAGAAATATGATTAGAAAGTACTTTTTCATTTAGCAGGTTTAACTCCAATTTTATATTTATATTTTGGCACACCTCCAATTGGAAGCGAAAAGAATGGCATCAACTTACCATATTGATTTGTAATATAAACAGCCACATTGTTGTTCTTCACTTCTTTTTTATTTATGAATTGAATATCCAGTGAAGTGTTTAATTCTTCCTGTGTAATTTCAAAATGATGCTTCGACCAACTGCCTTCTGTCGTTGAAGTAGTCATATCACCTTTTTTACTTACCGAAACAACTCTTACAATTCCTGCATTATCAAAATCAAATACATTTATATCGCATGATACAACATCTTTCGAAATGAAAGGATAAATGTGAGAAACTGATCCCATTTTTTCTTCTAAACGAAAAGTATATTCATAACAAAAAGAATTTGCCCCTTCTACTTTTACATTTTTTTCTTTATTAGACGACAAAAACATTTTATATAAATTTCCATCATCTCCATCTGTACCTTCTACAACCATTTTAAAAACATTACCTCCATATTCAGGTTGTAATTCTCCTTCCTTAGGATTAAACGGACCAAACTCATACCATTGCTCATTGTATTGCGCATCATCTCCAAATGTTTTTCCTGTAATAAACACACCCGATTTATAATTTCCCTTTGGTGATTGACCTTGAGCATCTTTATCAGAATGTGCCCCTTTGCCGCCATAAAAAGAAAACTTTGTTTTACTGTTGAATCCTCCGCCACCTTTTTCATCAATAGTTCCTCCATTATCCGGATCGTACACACGAATGTAAAATGGGTCATTTGATTTTTCTGGTACAACAAAAAAATAAATTTGGATGTAATCATCATCTCCAAAAGAGATCGCAGCATTTTTACTAAATGTAGTTAAATACGGTATTTTTTCGTCCTCTGATGGAATTGCCTGCGCATTTGTTTTGATTACCGATAAACAAGTAAATAAAAACAAGAAAATTATTTTTGATTTTTTCATATACTCAATTTAAAATTACTACGTCTACCCTTCTATTTAATTTTCTACTTCGCTCAGTTGAGTTATCATAAAGTGGATAAAACTCGCCCAAGAATTTCCGATTAACTTTTACTTTCACATAAGGCGTTAATGCCTCTTCAACTGCTAATACTCTTCGTTCACTTAATTTAAAATTATATTCTGCTGTTCCTAAATTACAAGTATTTCCTTCAAGTTCAACTTCTTTTATTGTTTTATTTGAATACTTTTTAAAATAAAAGTCAATTTTTTCCATCTCTGTTGGCAATACTTTGTACGAATCTAAATTAAAATAAACACATAATCCATCCAAAATTGATTCTATCAGTGGGATTCTTTTTTGCCCATTATAAGCCGTTACAAATGAATTAGAATAACCCATTGATAATAAAGCACTTTGCAAATCGAGTGCATTATCCAGTGTTTTTACATCTTCAGTAACATATTTATAAAAGCCATCATCTGTTTTAAATTCTTTAACCGTACCTACACCCAATGCATCAAAAGCACCTTTTGGTTTTTGTGTTCGGTATGCACCAATTTGAACACGATATGCTATTGTTGATTTAGGGAATTCTTTAATAGGTGGTTGCACTGTATTATTTTCCTTTGTTGCTTTTTTAATATTCGTTGTTTTTTCACCAGGGATTTTTGCACTTGTATAACCTAAACTAATTAAAACTTCTTTTAAATCTTTTGCGTTCTCTGGCGTTTTCACATCTTCTGTG
>JABDBZ010000066.1:286-11397 GCA_013288385.1 Bacteroidota bacterium | reverse complement strand
AAGCCGAAAGGCTCAGGATAACACTTTCATGTACTAAAACTTCTTAGCCATATAATGCAAGCCAACACTTTCTTTGCGGCGCATGGCGTGTTTGATAATTAAATAACCAACACAAATTAAATTCCTGAGTTCACATAAATTTTGCGAAATAATTGTTTGATCATAAAGTGCTTCATTTTCATTATATAAAATCTCCAACCGATCGAAGGCGCGTTTTAAACGGAGTTCGCTTCTTACAATACCAACATAATTACTCATGATCTGCTGCACTTCTTTTTTAGATTGTGTGATCAATATCATTTCTTCTGGATGCTCTGTGCCTTCTGCGTCCCAGCTGGGAATGTTTTCTTTAAAATTAATTTTATCAATTGCATTTACAGCATGCTTATAGGCACGATGTGCGAAAACAACAGCCTCTAAAAGAGAGTTGCTTGCCAAACGATTAGCGCCATGTAAGCCACTGCAAGCACATTCGCCAACTGCATATAATTGATTAATAGTTGACTGTGCATGTTCATTAATAATAATTCCTCCACATAAATAATGTTGTGCAGGTATAACGGGAATCATTTTTATGAATGGATCGATACCCATATTGATGCACTTGGTATAAATATTTGGGAAATGTTCAATGAATCCTTTTCTGTCTAAGTGTCTGCAATCTAAATACACAAAATCTTCCCCACTTATTTTCATTTCATTATCTATAGCTCGCGCAACAATATCACGTGGAGCTAAAGAACCACGGCTATCATAGCGGCCCATAAATTCTTCACCTCTTTGGTTTTTTAACACAGCACCAAATCCACGAATAGCTTCTGTAATTAAAAAAACTTGGATTCTCTTCCGGATTATATAATGAAGTAGGGTGGAACTGAACAAACTCCATATCTTTTACGTGACCTTTCGCACGATACACCATTGCAATTCCATCTCCGGTTGCAATTTTTGGGTTTGTAGTTGTAGCATAAACATGGCCTGCGCCACCTGTAGCCATAACCGTGATTTTAGAAAGTACTGTATCAATATGTCCATTTTTTGTATTGAGAATATATGCACCGTAACAAGTTATTCCTGGGGTTTTGGATGTTATTAATTCGCCTAAATGATGTTGTGTAATAATATCAATTGCATAATAATGATCGTAAACTTCAATGTTAGGATCTTTATTTATTTTATTGAGTAATGCGCGTTCAATTTCATAACCGGTTATGTCTTTATAATGAAGAATGCGACTTTCAGAGTGGCCACCTTCTTTTGCAAGATCATATTCTCCTTTTTGATTTTTATCAAATTGAGTGCCTAAGTTTATTAATTCTTTAACGCGTTCGGTACCCTCGGTAACAACTAAACGAACAATTTTTTCATCACATAAACCTGCTCCTGCGATTAATGTATCTTCAATATGCTTTTCAAAACTATCGGTATCGTGCCAAACAGCCGCTATACCACCTTGTGCGTATTTGGTATTGCTTTCGTCCTGATTACTTTTTGTGATTAAAATAACCTTTCCTTTTTGAGCTGCTTTTAAAGCGAAACTCAAGCCAGCAATGCCTGAACCAATAACTAAGTAATCCGTCTTAATTTGCATATCTTCACAAAAATAATCAAAATATTCCCGTTTTGGTTTGTATTTTTGTAGTAGAATTAAACCTATGAATATTCAAGAAATCCCATATATCATCTACGCTGAAGAAACACCAAATCCGAGTAGTGTAAAATTTGTTGCAAATAAATTATTATTAGTGAGTGGGGCTTCGGCAGAATATCTCTCAGCCGCTGAAACTAAAGATGCGCCAATTGCTCAGGCTTTATTTAATTTTCCGTTTGTGCATAAGGTTTTTATTGCATCTAATTTTGTGACTATAACAAAAAAAGAAAATATTGATTGGTTAGAAGTTCGTGATGAACTGCGTGTTTTCATTACAGATTATCTTAATAAAGGAAATGCTATTGTAACTAAATTGCCGCAACGCGAAGTAGCAAAGGATAATACGTTCGTTGAAAAGATAAACGTAAATACACAACATGTTGCTCCATCAAATGACGTTGAAAATAAAATTATTGAAGTACTAGAACAATATATTCGTCCGGCTGTTGAATCTGATGGTGGACAAATTACTTTCAAAGAATTAAAAGATGGTATTGTTACGGTTCAAATGCGTGGAAGTTGCAGTGGTTGCCCGAGTAGCACTATGACCTTAAAAGCAGGCATCGAAGCTTTACTAAAACGATTACTACCTGATGATGTGAAGGAAGTGGTTAGTGAGGCGATGTAGAGGCAGAAACCGCAAAGCCGCTTGCAGCGTTCGCGAAGTTTTTCGCAAAGACCACAAAGGATCACTTAGCTGCTTAAAATTTGAAATCAAGTAAATTATTTTTGACTCTGCGCCCTTTGCGTTTTTTCTCTCTTTTGCGTCTTTGCGGTTTCTGTCTCTGTGGAAACACAGTATAAATTCGTGTAATACTTAGCTGTTCTCGATACAATTTTGCGAGAGGCAGGCAAAATCACTCGAACTGACAAATTCTTCTGAACTCGCGAAGGGAAAGCTTAATATTTAATTCAAATTTTAATGCTATTTTTATAGAATCACATTTAATTCTAAATATTTTTTTCAATTTTTAGGTCCTGCTGTTGCTTTACTATTCGGACTTTTCATTGATCTATCGCCCGAACATCCTCAAATTAGTTTGATGGCAGGTGTGGCTCTTTGGATGAGCATTTGGTGGGTAAGCGAAGCTGTTAATTTAGCAGTTACCGCTTTGGTTCCTGTTTTAATGTTACCAATACTTGGTATTGCTGATGTAAAATCAGTTGCGCAACAATATACGGATAGCATTATCTTTTTATTTTTTGGTGGATTTATGATTGCATTCGCAATTGAGAAATGGGGATTGCATAAACGCATCGCATTAAAAATTTTATCTGTTGTTGGAACTAGTCCGCGCACTGTTTTATTTGGCACAATGCTTTCTACTTTTTTAATTAGTAATTGGATCAGCAATACAGCAACCACAATGATGTTGTTTAGTGCTGTGTTAGCATTAGTACATGAAACAAAACAATATTTGAAGCAGGATAAGGAAAAATTTGCAGCTGCGATGTTATTGGGTTTGGCGTTTTCTGCAACCATTGGTGGTATGGCCACGCCTGTTGGCACACCACCTAATATGTATTTTTTTAAGGTGTTTCGTGAAACATACGGACAACAATATGAATTTAATTTTTTGAAATGGAGTATGATTGGTTATCCAATTTCGTTTACTTTTTTGGTAGCATGTTATTTTGTACTGAGTCGGTATTTTTTAGCAAAAGTAAATTCATTTAGTATTGGGAAAGAATTTTTTAAAGAGCAATACAAACACCTTGGGAAAATGTGTACAGAAGAAAAATGGGTATTTGGTATTTTTATTTCGTGTGTTTTATTATGGTTCTCAAGGGTGGATATTGATACAGGTTATTTCAAATTATATGGTTGGGCAAATATTTTAAAAGTCCCAAAATTTGTTGACGATTCGTTTGTGGCAATTGCAGCAGCTTTATTATTGTTTTTAATTCCAAGTAAAAAAGATAAGGGTCATGCCTTATTAGAATGGGACGATGCAAAGAAAATACGATACGATATTATTTTAATGTTCGGATCGGGTTTTGCGTTGGCCTATGGATTTGAAGTAACTGGCTTAAGCAATTGGTTGGCATCACAACTAATGGTTTTAAAAGGAGTTCCAATCTTCTTTGTTATTTTAGGAATTTGTTGCATTGTAACTGTGATCAGTGAATTTGCAAGTAATATTGCGAGTATACAATTAGCCATTCCGGTAATGATTGCTTTGCAAAAGAATTTAGATGTATCGCCTTTATTACTGATGATACCGGCTACATTTGCTTCGTCGATAGGATTTATGTTGCCCGTTGCCACAGCCGCTAATACCATTGTTTTTGGTACAAAAATGATTCATACGAAGGATATGTTTAAAGTTGGATTGGTATTAGATATTTTAGGAATTTTAATCATAACTTTGATGTGTTACTTATATTTGGCTTAATGATCATTGCAAAAAATATTCATAAATCATATGATTCGCTTGAGATCTTAAAAGGAGTTGATCTCGAAATTAAATCGAGTGAAGTAATTTCTATTGTTGGCTCTTCTGGTGCGGGTAAAACAACTTTATTAACTATACTGGGAACTTTAGACAGACCGAGCTTCGGCGAAGTATGGATAGATGGACAGAATGTAGTTGGTATGAACGAAAAAAAACTGGCCGCTTTCCGCAATAAGAATATTGGTTTTGTTTTTCAGTTTCATCATTTATTACCAGAATTTAACGCTGTAGAAAATATTTGTATTCCGGCTTTCATAGCAAAGAAAGGAAAAAAAGAAGCAGAGCTTCATGCAATGGAATTGTTAGAGTTATTTAATTTAAAAGAACGAGCAACTCATAAACCATCAGAATTAAGCGGTGGTGAACAACAGCGTGTTGCAGTTGCGCGTGCTCTTATAAATAATCCCAAAGTTATTTTTGCGGATGAGCCCAGCGGGAATTTAGATAGCGCAAACGCAAATGAATTGCACCAACTTTTTTTTAAATTACGTGATGAGTTAAAACAAACTTTTGTAATTGTAACGCATAATAATGAATTGGCTAAAATGGCTGATAGAATGTTGGTGATGAAAGATGGTGGGATTTCCATTTAATTTTTATTAAATAAACAAGTGACTTCTTTGTGTCTTTTCTCTTGATAGAAAAGGCACCAAAAGATCAAGCTCAAAAAATGCTTCAACGCACTCTGCAAATTTATAAGACTTGTTTTGGAAAGTAGCTAAAGCCCTTTCCAACTCGTCTAATAAATTCGCATTCACACCCTTCTTCCTCGCCTTTTGAGCAGGCCAACGCACTTTAGAAAATCAGAAAATTTTTGATTGAAATTAATTAATCAATTCGCCATTCTGCATTTCGTACAGCATTTTAAATTTACTATTGTAAGAAAGCAACTCGTTTAAATTTCCTTGTTCAATTATTTCTCCTTTTTCCATTACCACAATTTTGTTTACGTTTTTGATGGTAGACAAACGATGTGCGATAATAATTGAAGTTCTCCCTTTGGTTAAAACATCAGTTGCTTTTTGAATCAATTGCTCGGTTGGTGTATCAATAGAGGCAGTCGCTTCATCAAGTACAAATATTTCCGGATTATAAACGTAGGCTCGAATGAATGCAATTAATTGTCTTTGTCCCGCCGATAAACTAATCCCTCTTTCTTTTACTTCGTAGTTAAAATCGCCGGGCAAGCTCATAATGAAATCATACAAACCAATTTGTTTGGTAGCTTCTACAACTCTATCAAATTGAATTTCTTTATTATGAAGAGTGATATTATTTAAAATGCTATCGTTAAATAAAAAAACATCTTGTAAAACAACTCCGGTATTCATTCGCAAGGATGTCAATGTAAAATCTTTAATGCTTTTCCCATCAATAGTAATATCACCTTTATTGTATTCGTAAAATCTGCTCAATAAATTAATCATACTCGATTTGCCTGATCCTGTCGCGCCAACAAAAGCCAAGCTTTCTCCTTTGTTAATTTGTAAATTAATGTTTTTCAGAATGTAATTTTCATTCACATAGGCAAACCAAAGATCTTTGAATTCGATCTTATCATTTACCTTTGTGAAAGATTGTTTTCCAATATCATTAATAATTTCGTTTGTATCTAAAACTTTAAAAACACGATCAGCTGCTACAATTCCCATTTGTAGTGTATTTAAACGATCTGCTAACATACGAATTGGTCTAAACATCATATTGGTTAGCATGATGAAAAAAGTAAGATCACCGAAAGTAATGTGGAATGTTGCGTTTTTTACACCCGCATACCAAATTACTAGTGCGATAGAAACTGAAGCTAAAATTTCTACAACTGGAAAGAAAATAGAGTAATAAAAAATGGAGCGGATATTTGCTTTGCGATGTTGATCATTTATTGCTTTGAATTTATTTAACTCATCTTTCTCTTTATTGAATAATTGAATAATGCGCATCCCACTAATATGTTCCTGAGTAAAAGCATTTAAATGAGATACTGCATTTCTTACTTCAGTAAATGTTTTTTTAATTCCATTCTTAAATAAATTGGTGGCGACAAAGAGTAGGGGAATGGTGCTAAAAACAAGTAAAGCCAAAATCCAATTTTTCCAAAGCATCACACCCGCAAATATGCCAAGCATAATAAAATCGCCGGAGATCACAATAAATCCTTCGGAAAAAACATCACTCAAACTTTCAATATCAGAAATAGAACGTGTTACCAATGTCCCAACCGGAGTCGTATCAAAATAAGTATTCTTTAAACTGAGTATATGCTTGTATATTTTGTTTCTTAAATCTTTTACAATACTTTGACCTAAGAGATTTGTAGTATTAATGTTCGCGAATTGAATGAGCGCTTCTAAAACAATAAAACCTAAAATGATGATACAAGAAATATTTAATGCATGAAGATCTTTGTGTTCAGCCACATCTTCATTCAATGCTTTGCTGACTAATAAAGGACGAATGATTGCAAGAACAGATAAAGAAAGTGTAAAAATTACCGAAAGTCCGAATTGTAATTTATACGGCTTCGAATAACTGAGAATTCGTTTAATCAGTTTAAAGTTGAGTTTATTTTCTTTTTTTTCCTTATTCACAATAACAATCTTTTGGATATTCTATTCGTGTTAAAAATAAAGCATGGGCCGGAACATTATTTCCTGCTTTGCTCCTGTCTTTTGCTTCAATTGTTTTTTTGAATTCATCTAGTGTCATCTTGTTTCTTCCCACCAATAATAATGTTCCAACTATAGCACGCACCATTCCTCGCAAGAAACGATCTGCGCTTATGGTAAAACGCCATTCATTTTCTCCAATTTTTTGCCAAAGAGCTTTTGTTATTTTACAATTATTGGTTTTGCTTTGTGTGTGCAATTTACTAAAACTAGTAAAATCCTGAAATTCCAATAGACTTAAAGCAGCTTTGTTCATTAATTCAAAATCTATATCGCCATAACTGTAATAACTAAAGCGCTCAATAAATGGATTTTTATATTGATGTAAAAAGTAGTAATAAGTTCTGGAAATGGCGTCAAATCTGGCGTGTGCTTTTTCGTCTACTTGTGTAATATTTTGAATTGAAATTTCAATTGGTAATATCATATTGAATTTGCTAATCCAAAACTTTTTGTTAGTGATTAAATCAGGACACTGACTATCAAAATGAGCCATGTAATTTTTCGCATGAACGCCTGTATCTGTTCTGCCGCATCCAACCAATTCAATTTCTTCCTTTAAGAGTAAACTTATTTTTTCTTGAATGACCTGCTGCACTGTGTTGGCTGTATTATCTTGAACCTGCCATCCATTAAAATGTGTACCATTATAAGAAAGTTTAAGAAAGTACCTAGCCATTTGCCAAAGATACTTAACTTTGCGCATCTATTAAAATGAGTAAAATAAAAAAGAATTTTGTCTTAGAAGGACTAGAAATTATTGATACATCAACCGATGGTAAAGCAATTGCCAAACATGATAATTTAGTTGTTTTTATTGATGGTGCAATACCTGGTGATATTGTAGATGTAATGGTTCATCGTAAAAAAAACAGTTATGCCGAGGGGAAAGCTATAAAATTAATAACACCATCTCCTTATAGAGTTGAACCCAAATGCGAACATTTTGGAACTTGCGGTGGCTGTAAATGGCAGAGTTTAGAGTATGATAGACAATTATATTTTAAACAAAAATATGTAACAGATGCATTTACCCGAATAGGAAAATTAGAATTCGAAGAAATCAATCCAATTATTGGAAATAAAGAGCCCTATTTTTATCGTAATAAATTAGAGTTTTCTTTCTCCAATAAAAAATGGTTAACAAACGAAGAAATTAAAAATGATGTTGAGATAGAGAATAAAAATGGCTTGGGTTTCCATATTCCAGGATTGTTTGACAAGATTCTTGACATTAATAATTGCTATTTACAAGCTGAGCCAAGTAACTCTATTCGGATGGCGATTAGAGAATATGCTTTTAAAAATAATCTTACTTTTTTTGATATCAGAAATAAAACCGGTTTTTTAAGAACGGTTATGATCCGTACGACATCTACGAAACAGGTGATGGTAGTTTTAAGTATGTTTGAGAATAGGGAAGAGGAGATGCATGAATTATGTAGTTATTTGAAAGAAAAATTTCCTTCCATTACATCATTGCTTTATACATTTAATCCAAAAGGAAACGATACAATTCAGGATCTGGAAATAAAAACTTTCCATGGTAAAAATCATATTGTTGAGGAAATGGAAGGATTAAAATTCAACATTAGTGCTAAATCTTTTTATCAAACAAATTCAGAACAAGCTTATGAATTGTATAAAATAACACGAGAGTGTGCTCAATTGAAAGATACTGATATTATGTACGATCTATATACCGGTACTGGCACTATAGCTAATTTTGTTGCAAAAAGCTGCAAAAAAGTTATTGGTATTGAATACATAGAAGCAGCTGTTGCTGATGCATTCAGGAATTCTGAAGCTAATCAAATTAGCAATACTTTTTTTGTAGCCGGTGATATGAAAGACATTTTTACATATGAATTTGTAAATACGCATGGTAACCCAGATGTAATTATTACCGATCCGCCAAGAGCCGGAATGGCTCCAGAAGTTATTCAGGTAATGCTAAACTTAAAACCAAAAAGAATTGTATATGTAAGTTGTAACCCTAGTACTCAGGCCCGTGATCTGGCTTTGATGGAAGACAAATATAAAATTGTTAGGGTACAGCCGGTAGATATGTTCCCTCAAACAGCCCACGTTGAAAACGTGGTTTTATTGGAGTTAAAGTAAGGCTACCACTTGTTTTTTTGGAAAATACCTATATCTTTGAACGCATAAAATTAAACTAAAAACTATGATTCATTTTAAGTCATCTAAGATTTTAATCCCGATCGATTTCAGTGAAACCTCAATGCTCGCTATTCAACACGGGGCATTTGTGGCACAATTCACAAAAGGCGATGTTTGTTTATTGCACGTTATTAATGCAAACTATTCCCGTCAGGATTTATTTATGCCAATAGTTCAATTGAATGATTCTTTAGAATTTGAGAAAAAAATTGAGGCTAAATTAAATGAGTTAGCTAATGATGTTCGTTCAGAATATGGTGTTGGAGTTGAATATATTATAAAGACTGGAATTCCATCCACTGAAATAGTTGATACCGTTAAAGAAATTGAAGCATCCTTAGTAGTTATGGGTACTCATGGTTACTCGCCAATGGAAGAATTAGTTATCGGTAGTAACGCTTTACGTGTTATTACAAAAGCGAATTGTCAAGTTATGACTATGAGTAAAGATGCCGATCACAAAGGATATAACAAAATAGTTATTCCAATTGATAGCAGCACACACTCTCGTCAGAAAGTTGTTTATGCTATTGAATTGGCAAAACAGTTTAGTGCGCATTTATATGCCGTTGCTTTATTAGATGGTTCTGAAGAAAATCACAAACCTGCAATGGAGTTGATATTACATCAAATTGAGAAATTAGCCAAAGAGAAAAATGTTACATATAGCTCTGAAGTTTTATCAGGATTAAAAAATAGAGCGGCAGCAACTGTAAATTATTCGGAAAAAATTGGTGCAGACTTATTAGTCATCATGAGCGATCAAGATGCAGAATTAAGTGGATTCTTTTTAGGTCCGTATGCACAACAAGTAATTCATTTAAGTAAGATCCCAGTTATTACAGTGAAGCCCGAAGAACACCCCGAGAATATCAATTTCACTATTTTGAGTGGAACAAGTGGGATGTAAATAAAGTTTTGTTTAAAAAATTAAAGAGAGGCTTAGGCCTCTTTTTTTGTGATGATTTAAATAAATGTCATTTCAAGTTATCATGCGGGCGTGCCCCCGCATGAACTTTTAACTTCTTATAAAATTTTCGGCGGGGTCGGGTTTGGAGTTTATCCTGAGCTTGACGAAGGGTTTCAATCTTTTTGCAAAGGGACAGCAAAAAGGATTTACACTGCAATCCCTCACGTAGGCTTTTTACCACTTAAAAACTGTATCGTATAAACTTAGGATCAACTCAATCTCACTGGGAAGCCTGCGTGAGGGATTGCAACGGAAAGCCCGCAGCGCAGCGAGGACTTGTAGTGTAAAGCCCGACCCCGCCTAAGAAATATTTAGAAAAGGGAACTTAGTTGCGGGGGCACGCCCTAATTCTAAAACTTATTAATTAATGCTTCTCGACTGAGTTTATCTTGAGCTTGACGAAGGGCTCGAAGTAACATGACCCCAACTATCAATCAAAAAACAACCACGTCAAACCAAAGCGCATGGCCATTTCCGGCTGGTAATAACCGGGAACCATACTGTAATTAGTTCCTAAAATTCCTTGCAGTACATTTTCCATTTTAATAAAAATGCTCACAGGTTTAATTCTTGCATTAAAAAAGACATCTACAAAAGGGTAGTTACCTGCTTTGTATTTGTCTTGTATGTGAAATGTTTGAGTTTCTGGTGTATATGCATATGGCACAAATTGATTAAAGTATTCAACTTGTCCACCAACGCACAACTGTAAATTATTTTTAAATAAATTTCCTTTATAAAATAACGAAGCCAATGAAACACTATTTGGTAAACTAATAACTGTACTTGAAGAATTTTGAAAAGTTTGATTTAATCTAATTCCAATATGTTTGAAGAATATATTTTCAAAATTTATTTTCACAGCGGTATTGGTTATCATTCCTGAATTTTGTGCAGGATATCCTAATTTATCAAAATATAAATAATTAGTAACACCTTTGTAAATAGCACTTACCTGTATCATGGGTATTTTAAAAGCTAATTCTGCTTGTACAGTTTGTGTATTATTAAATTTATTTTCCCAGTAAAAATGATTACTGTACCAACGCTTAAAAATATAATCCGGAGTTCTTTCTTCTGCCAATAATTTTAGGTGAACACCCTCTTTTAATTTATTATTTCTGAAAAAATTTAATGAATGTAAAGTTTCGAATTTATAATTTCCAGCGAATGCACCAGCAGCAATA
>JABDBZ010000066.1:0-276 GCA_013288385.1 Bacteroidota bacterium | reverse complement strand
ATTTTAGTAAACAATAATAAATTTCAGGAAAATGGCGGCGTGATAAATGATACAATCCGACAACAAGATTTGTTGGTAACCAAGACTCTCATTCCGGTTAAACTTACCGGTGCTTCCAGAGAAAATCGCGAATTATCGGCAATGTACACCAATTGGTTTAGACTAAATAAAAATGAAAATGCTTTAAATTCATTTCTACAATTCAAATCTTCATTTAGCAGTATTAAATACAAATACAAAGACAATGAGGTTGCAGGCATAAGCACTTACTATACT
>JABDBZ010000065.1:308-11442 GCA_013288385.1 Bacteroidota bacterium | reverse complement strand
TTGCTGCTTTTATTGCTTGACTGCTAACGGTAGCTAAAGCTATGATAATTGCTAAAGCACCTGATAAAATAAATATCCACCAACTAATATTAATGCGATACGCGAAGTCTTGAAGCCATTTATTACAAACAAACCAAGCTATGGGTGAACTAATGACGATAGAAATAAAAACCAATTTCATAAAATCCTTTGAAACAATACTTGTGATGTTTTGAACGCTTGCTCCTAAAACTTTTCTTATACCAATTTCTTTCACTCGTTGCTTAATACTAAAAGCTGCTAAACCAAATAATCCCAGGCAAGACACAAATATTGAAAGACCAGTAAAAGTGCCAATAACATTAGATAATTTTTGTTCTCCTTTGTACATAGCATCAAAATCATCTTGCATAAATGTGTAATTAAATGGTATTCCGGGGAACATGTTTTTCCATTTATTTTCAATTGAACTAATTGCATCTTGCGTATTTTTTGCGTTTATGCGAATAGTTATTGAATTCCTCATACCTGGAAAAATGTGCATGACCAATGGTTTTAGTTCTTCATGAAGTGATGTGTAATTAAAATCTTTTACAACTCCCACAACTTTTCCAAATTTTTCTCCTGCCCAATTAATTTTTTTTCCGATTGCCAGTTTTGGCGTTTTCCAACCAAAAGATTTAACGGCTGTCTCATTTATTAAGAACGCTTCATTTTCATCGGTTGGGAATGCTTTCGAAACATTTCGACCTTCAATAATATTTAGTTGAAATGTATTAATGAAATTTTCATCAATCAGGATAGCATATTGCGCATTAAATTCTCCATCATCATTAATAGCCATGTGAATATTAGGAATTGATTTAAATGAAAAGCTATTGAGACTTGCGCTGATGATATTTGGATTGCCTTCCAACTCTTTCAAAAAAGATTCTTGTTTAGTTTTGTTCGCTTTTTTGAAATTGAGTTGAAGCATCTGATCTTTTTGAATTCCCATTTTCATATTCTGAACAAAATGTAATTGTTGTAATATTATTTGAGTTCCAATAATCATAATCACAGCAATACTGAATTGAAAAACAACCAAACCTTTTCGGAAGAAAATATCTTGCCAACCATGACGAACATATCCTTTTAAGGCTTTGATCGGTTTAAAAGAAGAGATTAGAAAAGCAGGATAAAGTCCGGAAAATAATCCAACAATTAATATAATCATAACGTATATCCAGATTATTTTTGAATCTAATGTAAGATCAACTCCCGCGAATAAATTAAAATATGGTAAGATCAAGATGACAGTTATAATTGAAAATAAAGACGCGATGAAAGAAAACAATAACGACTCACCCAAAAATTGTTGAATCAATTGATAGCGTGAGGCACCAATTACTTTTCTGAGACCAATTTCTTTTGAGCGATCAACAGAGCGTGCCGTAGAAAGATTTATAAAATTGAAACCGGCTATTAATAGAATCAGTAATGCAGTACCGGAAAATATATAAACATATTTAATATCGCCATTTGGTTTAATCTCTCTATCCATTGCAGATTTTAAATGAATATCTCTTAAAGGTTGAAGTTTACCGCTATACCATAAATGACTATCCGCACGTCTTTCGGGACATTGTTTTTCTGTCAAGGCACTTATTTTAGATTCCAACAATTTTATATTTGTGTTTTTCTCTATTAGAAAATAGGTGTATTGCCATGTCCAATACCAATTATTTTCACGGTCACGCATCCATATTGTGTCATTTTTAACCAGATCTAATTGAGTTGTTCGAGATAATAAAGCATCAAAATCGAAGTGTGAATTTTTAGGAACATCTTTAACTACTCCTGTAACAGTTACATTTGTATTGTTATTATATTCCATTATTTTTCCTAAGGCAGATTCGTTTCCAAAATATTTTTTAGCCATTGACTCGGTTAGTACAATTTTATATGGGCCCGCCAAAGCTTTTTTAGGATCACCCTCTAGCATAGGAAGAGTGAATACGTCAAAGAAAGTGGAATCGGATGAGGCAATTTTATTATCATAAAGTTTTTTATCCTTGTATCCAATGTAACGTTCAAGAGGCATACCTAAACGAACAATTGTTTTAATCTCAGGAAAATTATCTTGAATTAAAGGTCCCATTAAAGGAGCGGTTGCGGCACATTTAATATCTTCTTTTGGTTGATGAACGTCTAAAGTAAGTCTGTATATATTATCTGATTTTTCGTTAAAAGTATCATAACTTAATTCGTTTTGTACATACAAATAAATAAGAACGCAACAGCTAATACCAATTGCTAGTCCGGCAATATTAATGAAGGAATACAATTTATTTCGCAATAAATTTCGCAACGCTATTATAAAATAATTCTTAATCATTCTGTTCTTAAACTTTTTATTGGGTTTGCAATGGCTGCTTTGATGGCTTTGAAACTAACTGTAGTCACAGCAATTAAAATTGCAATAGAAGCTGCTAAAATAAATATCCAAGCATTTAGTTGAATATGATATTCATAATCCTGAAGCCAGTTGTACATAAACCATCCTGCAATTGGAAAAGCAATTATGCAGGCGATTAGCACAAGCTTCAAAAAATCTTTCGTCAGTAACATTGTTAGTAATTGAATAGAAGCACCTAAAACTTTCCGAATGCTTATTTCTTTGGCGCGACGTTCAGCTATATATGAAGCCAAACCAAATAAACCTAAACACGAAATAAAAATTGCAAGTGCAGCGAAAATGCCGGCTAGTTTACTTATTAGAGCTTCTATTCTAAATAATTTATCAAATTGTTCGTCAACAAAACGATAATCAAACGGGTAACCCGGATTATGACTTTTAATAACTGCTTCTATTTTAGAAACTGTTGCTGTTAGATTTTGATTTGTATTAACGCGAATAGTAAGGTAATTTATATTTGAAAGATCTGAAAATAACATCATCGGTTGTGCCTTTGTGTACATCGAATTATAGAGAAAATCTTTTATCACGCCAACCACAGTATATTTTGTGCCATTGTGACGATAAATTTGTGAACCTATAGCACTTTTTTTACCAAGCATATTTGCTAAGGCTTCATTGATAATAATATTTGTACTGTCGGCAATTGTATTCGCATAAAAGTCTCTCCCTTCTTTTAATTGCACACCGCTTGTGGCAATATATTCAGGACTAACAGATTCTAATGTAATTAAAACAGACTTAGATGGATCTTTACCTTCCCATTCAAAATCACCTGAGTTAGAACCTAGCTGCAATAATTGATTTGTGCTTAAACACGCATTTTTTACATCAGCAATTTTGAGTAAATCGTTTTTAATGGAACCAAAATTTTCATACAATTTCCCTTTTAAACCAGTATATAATAATCCTTCTTTGTTATAACCAATATCTCTGTTTTTTACATGTTGTATTTGTTGGTAGATAATAATTGTACAAATAATTAAAATTACAGAAACAGAAAATTGAGTAATCACCAATCCTTTTCTGATTGTACTTGCTCCTGAATTTATATTTAATCGCAAACCTTTTAATACGGAAACCGGATTAAATGAAGATAAATAAAATGCCGGATAACTTCCTGAAATGAATCCGCATAATAACGTAATGCATAATAAACCAGAAATATGAAAGGGAGAAAAAATGGAAACTGTTAATTGCTTTTGAACAAGTGTATTAAAAGAGGGAAGGGTTAGGTAAACAATTACAACAGCTAATATTGCTGAAACAACCGACATTAAAAGCGACTCACTTAAGAATTGTGTGATCAATGTCTTTTTATTGGAACCCAATGCCTTTCTAACGCCAACTTCTCTCGCTCTTTTTTCAGAACTTGCAGTTGCAAGATTCATAAAATTGATACAGGCGATAAATAAAATTATCCATGCAATGATGCTAAACAAACGTACATATTTCACAGAGCCATCTATTTCTTTTCCGCGTCCATCAAAATTATCATAGAGTCTCCATCTGGTCATTGGATAGATTGAGAGAGATACTGTTGAACCTTCTGTTTTTGTGGCAATGTATTTTTCTATTTTCTTATTGATGTTATCAATATTAGAGTTTTGATCTGTTTCAACATAGGTTATAATACCATTGTTTCCCCACTGTTTAAGCCAGTCATTTTGATTTTCGAAAATTTTAAATGGAGCTAACCATTCAAAACGAAAGGAGGTATTTAATGGAAGATCTTTTATAATACCGGAAACGATATAATTTTGTGCATTATTTATTTTAAGCGATTTACCAATAATGTCAATACTTCCAAAAAATTTGTCAGCAGTTTTTTCTGTTAAGACAATTGAATTTAATTCGCTGAATGCATTTGATGCATTTCCTTTTAAAAACTCAAGATGAGTCATTTTTAAAAAAGTGGGATCAACATAATTACCTTGCGAATAAATATTTTTATCATCTATAGAAACAAGTAATTGATCACCCCAGGTACAACGCGCAGTGTTTTTTATTCCGGGAATATTTGTTTTTATCCCTTGTGCGAGTGGACCAGGCGTAGCATCAAACACATATGTTTTTCCGTCGTAAGTTTGACTATTTTTTACTTTAAATAATTCACTCTTATTTGTAAAATAATTATTAAAAGTTAATTCATCTTCTACCCACAAAAAAATAAGAGCAGTACTTGCAATACCAATTGCCAAACCTATTATATTAATAACTGAGTAGCTTCTGTTTCGAAGAAGATTACGAAAAGCTATTTTAAAATAGTTCCTGAACATTCAATTATGATTTCAAATTCTCGGTTACAATTGCACCGTCAAGCATATTTATAATGCGATGTGTATAACGTGCATCATGCTCCGAGTGCGTAACCATAATAATGGTTGTGCCTTGTTCATTTAAATCAGTTAAAAGTTGCATCACATCATTACCGTTTCTAGAGTCCAAATTTCCTGTTGGCTCATCGGCCAAAATTAATTTTGGTTTGTTTACAACTGCACGGGCAACGGCTACACGTTGTTGCTGACCACCGGATAATTGTTGCGGATAGTGATTTTTACGATGCGCAATTTGAATTTTATCCAATACTTCATCTACAATTTTTTTGCGATCTGCAGTGCTTACGCCTGTGTAAATTAATGGAAGTTCAACGTTTTCAAAAACAGTTAACTCGTCAATCAAATTAAAACTTTGAAATACAAAACCAATATTGTGCTTGCGCATTTCAGCACGTTTGCGTTCGTTAAAACCCGAAACATCAGTGTCATTAAATACGAATGCGCCGCCATCTAAATCATCAAGCAGACCAATAATATTTAGTAGCGTTGATTTTCCACAGCCGGATGGGCCCATAATAGCAACAAATTCACCTTCCTTTATTTCAAAGGAAATTTTATTTAAAGCAACTGTTTCTATTTCTTCAGTTCTGTAAATTTTTTCGAGGTCTGTAATTTTTATCATTGTCATAGTTTATTTTTTTAATTCGTTTTTAAAATAAGTTCCTGCACATCTTCGTAATTATCATATCCGGAGGTAATCACTTTATCACCTTCCTTTAATCCTTGTAAAACCTCATAATACTCCGGGTTTTGGCGCCCTAATTGAATATCAATTTTGTATGCAACTTTACCCGATTCATCTAATTTGAAAATCCAGTTTCCACCGGTTTGCTGATAAAACCCTCCTTTGGGAACAAGAATAGCTTTTGTTTCATCGCTTAATGCTAAACGTATTTGTAAAGTCTGACCTCTTCTGATTCCCTTTGGTAGAACGCCTTCAAATTTCATGTCAACCTGAAATTTTCCATTTGCTACTTGTGTATATACTTTATAAATATTTAATTTATAATCCTGATTATTAAAAGTGAACTCACCAACTAGTCCGTTATAAATGCGTGAAATATAATGCTCATCAACATCAACTCTTACTTTGAAACCACTTACCACATCTATTTGTCCGAGACGTTCACCTTTATTTTTATTTTGACCAATTTCTGCATCTAACGAAGTTAATTGACCATCAATTGGTGCTTTTACAATTAGATCTTCAACTTTCTTTCTCATAATTTGTAAAGATTGCTGTGTACGCAAAAAAGATTCTTTTGCCTGATTTAATTCTTGTTTTGTGGTAACAGAATCTTGCAATAAAATTTTCTCGGTTAAAATCTTTTTTTTCAGGCAGTAGTTATAACTGTTTTCTGATTGCTTAAACTCTTGTAATGAAATAGCTTGTTGTTCGTACAATTTTTTATTCAACGTGTAAATCCGATCTGCTTCTTTGTATGCATTTTCAACATCAGTCCCCTGATTTAGTTTCATAATTGTATTTTGCTGCGCGGCGTTTCTTGAAATCTGCATTTGCGTTAATAAATTAAACACTGCAGTTTCCTGATTTGATAAACTTAACTCGAGATCTGTATTTGCTAATTTTAAAATGGGATCACCCTTTTTCATGATGGCACCATCTTCAACAAATTTTTCTTCTACTCGTCCGCCTTCAATGGCATCAAGATAAATAGTTGTAAGAGGAAGTACAATACCGTTTACCGGAATAAATTCTTTAAAAGTTCCGTTTTTTACTTCACTGATTGTAATTCTCTCGGTATTGACATTTAATTTTGATTTGCCAGAAGTAAAGTAAAAGCTACTTAAGATTAAAAGTACAATGCCTACGATACTGAGGTAGGTTATTATTTTTTTTGCAGGCCACTTTTTCTTTTCAATAACTCTATCCATAATAGTTCAATGTTTCTTAAACTTAATAAAAAAGTATGACGAATACCAGTAACCATTGCAAACGATATTTAGTACCCGCCATACATTTAATTGAACTGAAAAAACACATAAATAGTATAAATTCTGTGCCAATAATCTTATATATTGAAAATCAAACATATAATGTAAGTGCAAAGTACCCAAGCGTTCGCTTTCGGTCATAATGTGTCCGCTTTTGATACACCTTTTGTTTGGTAAAAATTTATGCTCTTATGAATTCAATTAATTAACTTTCTGGTATATTTAGCAATGCAGCTAAGAATAGTATGAATATAAAGGACTCAAAAATATTAGTGATTGACGATGATAAGGATGTGTTAACTGCTATTAGTTTGTTATTGAAGAATGAAACAACTGAAGTTATCACTGAAAAAAATTCGGAGAATATTATTAATCATCTAAGTAAAAATTCTTTTGATCTTATTTTGTTGGACATGAATTTTAATGCGTCCATTAACACGGGTAATGAAGGTATTTATTGGCTTAATCGAATTAAAGAAATAAAGAAAGATGTTCCTGTTATTATGATTACAGCTTATGGAGATATTGATTTAGCTATTAGATCTCTAAAGAACGGTGCCTCTGATTTTATTGTGAAACCTTGGAATAATCAAAAATTAGTTGAAATTATTTCGGAAACATTATCTAAAAAAGATAAAACAACAAAGCAAAATAAAAATGTCTACGATGAAATTGATCTCATTGGGAAGAGTGAAGTGATGTTGGATATTTTTAATAAAATTGAAAGAGTTGCCGCTACCGATGCGAATATTTTGATACTTGGAGAAAACGGAACAGGGAAAGATCTTATCGCAAAAGCAATTCATAAGAAATCATTACGTAATAAGGAAGCATATACTAAAGTAGATGTGGGTGCTTTAACAGAAAGTATTTTTGAGAGTGAATTATTTGGATACAAAAAAGGCGCTTTTACGGATGCGAAAGAAGATAGATTAGGATTGATTGAAGCCGCAAACAAAGGGACTTTATTTTTAGATGAGATCGGCAATATTTCTCTTTATCAACAGGCGAAATTGCTTACTGTTCTTCAAAACAGACAAGTCACAAAGTTGGGCTCTCATTCTCCTCAGTCAATTGACATCAGATTAATTTGCGCTACAAACTTGCCTTTGAAAGAACTTTCTAACGAAACAAAATTTAGAAAAGATTTAATTTATAGAATTAATACGATCGAAATAATTGTCCCACCCTTACGCACAAGAAAAGATGATATAATTTTATTGGCAGATCATTTTATTAAAATTTATGGCGATAAATATTTTAAACAACATGTTGAATTAGATATTAAGGCAATTTCAAAACTGAAGAAATATAATTTTCCGGGGAACGTTCGTGAATTGCAGTATATCATCGAAAGGGCGATCATCATGTCGGATAACGAAATTTTAAAGGAAGATGATATTGTGTTTTCTCCGATCGAAAATGAATCAACTAAAAGTGGAGACTCCGAAAATGAAACTAAACTAAGTGCTATTGAAAAGCAAACTATTTTAAGAGTGATAGAAAAAAATAATGGCAACATTACCAAAGCCGCGAAGGAACTAGGAATTACAAGAACCGCATTATATAGAAGATTAAGTAAGTATGAAATTTAAGAAGTTTGGTTGGAGTATTTTATTTCGGGCAATCTTTGCATTTGTCTCACTCTTTTTCTTGAGTTATTCTATCCTGCATCAAATTTATTGGCTAACAACTCTTTTAGTTCCAATAATTGCTTTTCAATTTTATGATTATTATAAATTTCAAAAAAAGGCACAGGATGAGATTAAACAATTTGTTGAAGCAATTCATTACCGTGATTTTTCAAGATACTTTGATGTAAAACAAGCACCTATTGAGCTTCAGCCTTTCAGAACAGGGTTCAATCAGATCAATTCAACATTTAAACTCATCAGTAAAGAAAAAGAAACCCAATATCTTTATTTAAAAACAATTTTAGAATTTATTGATACCGGCATCCTATCTTATGATATAGAATCGGGCGACATATTATGGATGAACGAAGCCATAAAAAAAATGTTACAGATTCCTTATCTTAAAAGTATCAATTCTCTCGAGAAAAGAAACTCGAATTTATTTGAGCAAATAATAAACCTCGAACCGGGTAGTAACATTGTAACTTCAATTCAAAAAGATAAAAATGATGTAAAAATTTTATTAACCGCTACTTCTTTTTATACTGAAAATAAAAAATTTAAATTGATCTCTTTCCAAAATATTAATGAAGCCATTGAAGTTACTGAATCAAATGCATGGAAGAAATTACTAAGTGTTATGACTCATGAAATAATGAATTCCGTTGCGCCAATTTCCTCCCTTGCTGAAACATTAAAGAAAAGATTAAATGAATTAGCTCCTTCCTTTGTGAACAAAACGGAATCTTTAAATGATATTGAAACAGGTATGAATACTATTCAAAAGAGGAGTGAGGGACTTTTAAAGTTTACAGAATCGTATCGTAACCTTAGTAAGATTAATAAAGCAAATATCTCCAAAGTTTTTGTAATAGAACTCTTAGAACACGTACAACAATTATTACAACCAAGTATCGACAAAAAAAATATAGTTTTGGAAGTGATCATAAAAGACCCTTTATTATCAATAAATGTAGATCCTGTTTTAATAGAACAAGTACTAATTAACTTGATCTTGAATTCTATTGACGCGATTAAAGATAGCACAAATCCAAAAATTACTATTGATGTAGAATCTACTCTTCAAAATAAAATAACTATTAAAGTGATTGATAATGGTATTGGCATTGATGAAGACGTTTTAGATAAAATATTTGTCCCGTTCTTTAGTACTAAGAAATCGGGTAGTGGCATAGGACTTAATCTTTGTAAACAAATTATGATGTTACACAAAGGATCAATTCATGTTGAATCTGTTCCCAAAAGCGGTTCAGTTTTCTCTCTTCAATTTAATCAGAAAAATTGATATTCTTTTTTAAAGTTTATTTCCTCGAACTCACCTTTCAAATAAGAATATTTTCCGTTCCACATTTTTACAAAGAATAAATGCTTTTGTGTTGTAATTTAGATTTAATCAATCAGAAATAACATGATAAGATTAGAAAATCTAAATAAAACATTTCGCACTGAAGATATTGAGACTTTAGCATTAGATATTAAAACACTCGAAATTAAATCGGGTGAGTTTGTAGCAATCATGGGACCTTCAGGTTGTGGTAAATCAACTCTTTTGAATATTATTGGCCTCCTTGATAATCCTACATCTGGTTCTTATTTATTTAATGGAACTGAAATTGCAAATCATTCAGAAAGACAAAGAGCAGATATGCGAAAAGAGAATATTGGTTTTGTTTTTCAAAGTTTTAATTTAATTGATGAATTAACCGTTTATGAGAATGTAGAATTACCATTATTATATTTGGATGTTTCTGCAAATGAAATCAAAGAGCGTGTACATAAAGTACTTGATAAAATGCAAATTATGCATCGCAAAAATCATTTTCCTCAACAACTTTCAGGTGGTCAACAACAGCGTGTAGCTGTCGCTCGTGCAGTCGTATCAAACCCAAAAATGATATTGGCTGACGAGCCCACCGGTAATTTAGATTCAAAAAATGGAAATGAAGTGATGGATCTTTTAACGGAACTCAATCAAACAGGTACAAGTATTGTTATGGTAACTCACTCTTCTTACGACGCTTCTTTTGCCGATAGAATCATTAATTTATTGGACGGACAAATAATTACAGAAACCTCGAAAATAATTAACCTCCAATGAAAAAGTCGAGATTACTTCGGAACTATTTTAAAATTGCAGGCCGTAACCTCGTAAGAAATAAATTTTATTCCGGTATTAATATTCTTGGTCTTGCACTTGGCATTGCTTGTTCAGTTTTAATTATGTTGTTTATTCGCGATGAATTAACATACGATACGTATCATTCTAAAAAAGACAGAATATATAGAGTTTGCGAAATCCTTGATGGGGAAGAGGGTCAGGGTGAAAACTCAAGTAGTCAACCCTTTCCTGTTGCTCAAGCATTAATAAATGATCATCCTGATTTAGTTGAATCGTCTGTTCGCTTTTTCAACTTTCAGGAAACGATTCATACCATGCAATATAAAGACATTAAAATAAATGAGAAGCGAATTTTTTTTGCAGACTCTACTTTGTTTGATGTGTTTGATTTTCCTTTAGAAAAAGGTAACTCAAACAATGCACTCAATGGTATAAACTCAATTGTGCTAACAAAAGAATTGGCCAGAAAATATTTTGGTGATGTTGACCCAATAGGAAAAATCATAAAATTCGATGGAAAAATAGAATTGATGGTCACTGGTGTTTTTAAAGAAATACCAAGACAATCTCATTTTCATTTCGACTGTTTGATTTCATTCACCACACTTAAACAATTATTAGGCCCAAA
>JABDBZ010000065.1:0-261 GCA_013288385.1 Bacteroidota bacterium | reverse complement strand
TGGACATATATTTTATTAAAAAACGGAGTAACACAAAAAGAATTGGAAGATCAATTTCCAAACTTTATAAAAAAGCATTTTCCTGATTTTATTATTCCACAAGCAACTTTGTACCTTCAAAAATTAACCGACATTCATCTTACTTCTAAGTTAGCTTATGAAATTGAACCGAATTCTGATAAAGCTGATATTTGCATTTTTGGAGTTATTGGTATTTTTATTTTAACAATTGCTTGTATCAATTTTATGAATTTAAGCACC
>JABDBZ010000064.1 GCA_013288385.1 Bacteroidota bacterium | reverse complement strand
CGGCTTAATTATTTTTTCTTTTATAACTTGAATTATTCTTAATGGAAGTAGAGATGTGAAAAAATAACCTAATTCAATTCTTTGAAACCCGGTTTCAGTGATGGTTCTTATTAATGATTTATTTGTATACCTCCTGTAATGCCCTAAAAAATGATCATGCGAACAAAACAAACCCTGATACGCCGGCACCGTTATCAATATCTTTGTATCATTTGTGATGGAAGTGTTTTTGTGAAGGTCATTCAAGAAATCGATGTCGTTGCCGATGTGTTCGATTACGTCTAATAACAAAACAAGATCGGCGTTGCCTTTAATATGTATACTTGCTTCATTAAGTGACTTAAATAAAAATATTTTTCTACTACCAGCATCGTTTTTGAGCTTTAATATAATCTCCTCTGTAAAAGCGATATCGATAGCGTAAAAATTTACTTTTGGATAAATGTCACTCAGTTTTGAAATGAGATAAATATCGCCGCAACCAATATCAAGCACATTGAAATTTTCGTCGTTCCTTATTGTTTTTTGAAGTAATTTATTAACGATCTCTAAGCGAGCAAGCTCCCATGGATGCCGTATTTCAATTTCGCTTTTTCTATTTTTTACTTCTATTAGATCCATTTACTTCTTAAGATAAAATCATTTTTTGGATGATAGAGTTCAAACCGGGTATTCTAAAAAAATTCACGTTCATAAAGCCTGAGAAAGAGAATAAGGTGCGCTTTATTAAGGTAGCTTCTTTAATGATAGAGCTTGCCATTATGGTTTCTTCAAGTTGCTTCATTTCACTCTTGGAAATGTTTTTTTTCTTGAAATTATAAATGATCTGTAAATACGTTTGATAAATAGTCCCCATTAAATATTTTTTTAATTCAATAGATATTAATTTCGAAAATTTATCACAATACTTAATTGCTGAATTGACCCATTTAGTGAGAAAAACAACGGATTCAAAATTTTTCCGTGCTTCATCAATTCTGTAATAACAGTCGGGTTTGCCACCAACTATTTTTAATTTTAACTTCGCGTCAATTAATGCTCTTGTATTTAATTCAACGTCCTGCAATCTTTCGAATGATTCATCGAAGCCTCCAAGTTCTTTTAAAAAATCGGTTCTCCATAAAGGCTGTAGAATTGACCAAGGTAAACGGTGAGCTAAAAAATCTTGTAAAGGAGTTTTAATTTTTGGGGTCCATTGTCTTTTATCATCACCAATATTCTTATAAAAAACTCCCATTGAAAAAATTAATAAATTATTTTCGGGAACACTTTCCGCGCACCTCAATCTATTCTCAATGCAAGTCGAAATTAAAAGATCGTCCGCATCTAGAAAGATTATGTATTTTCCTTTAGCCAATTTTAATCCCTGGTTTCTGCATGCGTTAGCACCTTTATTCATTGAGTTCTCAACAAGTACTATTCTTTCATCTGAAAAATTTTGTTTGATCTGTTGTATGGAACCATCTGTTGAGCTGTCATCAATTATAATGAGTTCCCACTTAGGGTTAGATTGCGTTAATACGGAGTTGATAGTCTCCCCTATCATAGTTCCTTTATTATAGCTTGCCATTATGATTGAAACTTCAGGCATACTCATTTACGAATGACTCGAAATCTATTTTCTTTAAAAATTCTTTTGTGATCGAATCGAATGTGTTTTCATTTATTAATCCATCACTTATCATTTTCTCGTTAGATTGTGTACTTAGAATTTTTAACAGATCTGTTTTATCCATTAAACAAAATCCAAATTTCTCCTTTTCAATTTTTTGAGAAACGAAACCCATTGGTCCAATATAAATATATGGTTTTTTGTAAGGAAGAAATTCAAAAAATTTACTGGTTAAGTAATTCTTATTATGTTCAGCGAGAAGAATAATGATGTAATCTGCCTTACTAACTTCCTCAAAAATTTTTTCTCCAATTAAATTAGAAATTTTTATAGTATCCGAATTCCTGGTAAATACATCTTTCTTATCCATATCGTTCGTGTAAATGGTTATTTCTGGAAGAAAATCCGGAGCGTTTTGTTTGATGTGATCAATAGAATCATTTATTAATTTAAGATAGATGTCACTACCAAGGTATAAAGCTCCGGCATAAACTATTTTTATCTTTTTATTCTCAACTTTTCTATTTGTGATCACATCATCCGGATCGAAAGCGTGCTGAAGCTCAATAAACTTAGCGACTTTTCGCTCCTTACCTGTGTAGGTCTCTTTTATTTCCTGAAGTAAAAATCCATTTGGTGCAGTTACTATATCTACCTTTTCAAAAACATAATTCTGTTTTTGTAATTCATAAGATCTTCTTTTTTCGGTAAGCTCCTTCATTCCATAATTTTGTGCCTTTATCCAGGGATCCCTATAATCGCAAATAATTTTTATGCTCTTAAATTGCTCACGTAGCATAGCTGTATAATATAATAAGTTGAACGGAGCACCAGTCACAAACACTATATTTATATTATCTTTTTCGATCACTTTTTTTGCCAGTGTACAAAATGCATTCTCAACACCAATAGTTCTATCGTAAATTGTTCCTTTAAAACACACTTCTAAAAAGAATTTTGCCACTCTAACTTTTATTTTTCTTAGTGGGGATGAATAATCGTTTAGCCATTTCACAAGAAAATTTTCATCGCAGTTATACGTTTTGATCTTTGAATATATTTCTGTACTTATCCAATGGAAGGGTTCATGCCTGCTTGAGGGCATGTTACTTATAACGGATACTTTATAATTTAATTTTACGAAACTTTTTGCAAGCTTGGCCCATCTTCTTCCGCCAATTGATCTTTTCGGAGGAAATTCCCAACACACAATCAAAATATGTGGCGATTCAATTTTCAAACTTATTTAGTACAGTTATCATGTGGTCCAATTGTTCTTTAGTCAACTCCGGAAACATAGGTAGAGAAATAATTTGTTGCGTTACTGAAAATGCTATAGGAAAATCTTTTGTGGTATGGCCTAGTTTTTCGTAAGCTTGCAAAAATGGTAACGCGGTCGGATAATGAATAGCTGTTTCGATACCCTGATCATAAAGATATTTTTTTAGTTGGTCTCTACTTCTATTTCTGATTACATATAAATGAAAAACATGTTTCGCATTTTTATTTACTACAGGCAATATGAATTTTTTTTTATCCAATCCTTCATTGAGGTAATTCGCGTGTTCATTCCTCATTACATTCCAGTTATGTAAGTATTTCAATTTCACAGAAAGAATGGCCGCATGAATCCCATCCATTCTTGAATTTCTTCCTTCTATGACGTGATTGTGCTTTTCTAACTGACCATGATTTGCGATCATTTTGCATTTGGCTGCTACTTGATCATTATTGGTTGTTATGCAACCCGCATCTCCATAAGCACCTAAATTTTTTCCTGGATAAAAACTAAATGAAGAAGAGTGTCCGTAAGAGCCCACCATTTTTCCATTGAAACTTGCCTCATGAGCTTGAGCACAATCTTCTATCACAACCAAATTATACTTCTCCGCAATTTGCATCACAGTTTCCATATCCACCGCATTGCCATATAAGTGTACCGGAATAATGGCTTTGGTACGCGATGTTATTTTCTCACCAATTTTTTGCAGATCCATTAATAGAGTATCACTACACACATCTACAAAAACCGGTTTTGCTCCTACTCTTCCGACAGCTTCAGAAGTAGAGATCCACGTGAGTGCTGGTACAATAACTTCATCACCTGATTTTATTCCATGTGCTTCTAGCAAAATTTCAATAGAATCTGTGCCATTCGCACAACTAATTACATGTTTTATATTTAGAAATTCGGCGAATTCTTTTTCGAATTTGGTGACATATTTATTTGAAGAACCACCTATAAATGCAGTATCAGCAATAACATTTGCAATAGCTGAATCAATCTCTGTTTTTAGCGTTTGATATTGTGCTTTCAGATCAACAAATGGTATTTTCATTTTTGAGAGCTTTTTATTTTTTTAGCTGGGTTGCCTGCATATGTCCCAGACTCTGTAATGTTTTTTGTGACTACCGCGCCGGCACCAATTACAACATAGTTGCAAATTTGAACCGGTAAAATAGTAGCGTTAGAACCAATAGAAACATGATCACCAATTTTGGTTGATTTCCAAAGTTCTTTATTACCCTGCGCCGGACCTCCATTCGAGAAGAGATCGTTTATGAACATAACGCCATGACCAATAAAACAATTATTACCTATAGTTACTAATTCGCAAATAAAAGAATGAGATTGGATTTTACAATTATCACCTATCACTACATCCTTTTGGATCTCAACAAACGGTCCGATAAAGTTGTTGCTACCTATCTTACATCCATAAATATTTACTGGCTCAACAATTCTGCAATTCACTCCAATGGTAATATCTTTAATTGAAGATTGGCTTAGTTTAAATTCGTTATTTGCTGCCATACAACATTTCAATTGCGCGAATACTTTTTATTCCTTCGTAGCCGTCCACTGTTTCAAAACTTCTTCCCTTTATTTGTGAGATGATGGATCTGATCACTTTATCGTGATTTGAACTTGTGCCTTGATATTTTCCGTAAGCGTTTGGCTTATCACTAAAATCAATTCCTTCAGGCAATGGATAACCTTCCACATCCCAATATTCTATTTTGTTTAAATATTGTCCTCCAATTTTTATTGTTCCCTTCTCACCAATGATAGTAATACTGCCTTCGTAATTTTTGTTGTAAACGCAAGTCGTCCAAATCAAACTTCCAAGTGTACCATTTGAGAATTTTAAAACAGACGTTCCCGAATCTTCTGTTTCAATTTGATGATTTTGCGTTTCCATAATGCTTTTCGCATTAACCAGATCGCCGAACCACCAAACTAGCAGATCAATAAAATGACTCGCTTGTGTGTATAATGAACCACCTTCGAATTTCTTTTTTCCTCTCCAAGGCGACTCATCATAATAACCCTGATAACGATTCCAAAGAATGTCGCATTTAACCATGAATATTTTTCCTAATCGATCATTACTCAATGCTTCCTTCGCCAAGCGAATAGGTACATTATATCTATTCTGCTTTACAACCCACAATTTCTTATTATTTGAGTCTGCTGCATTATTCATTCTTTCACAATCGAAGCTAGTTAAAGCCATTGGTTTTTCTACCAATACATTAAATCCCTTTTGCAAGGCCTCAATAGTCATATCTGCATGTAAATGATGAGGTGTTACAATATTAATCACGTCTGCTTTTATCTCACCCAACATTTTTGCAAATGAATCATATACTTTAATTCCATTATACAAATTACTTAATTCACTGGCTTTATGTAAATCAGTATCGCAAATGGCAACAATCTCTGCTTCTTCATCAGCATCTAGTACCGCCAAGTGTCTTTTACCTATACTACCACAACCGACTATGGCAAATTTTACTTTCGAATCAAGCATTTTGTGGTTTTATAAACTTATTAATAATTGTATTTCCTAAAGCGATCCCTTTATCTTCTATCAAATGTTTTGTTAAGGTAGCCATAATGATAGAACAGAATATAACAACAAATAAGCAAATCACTAATATAAATGAACTATTTAAATATGGTGATAGGTTTTTATTAATGTAAGATGATAAGCCCCAAGCAAAGATAAAATGAAATAAATAAATTGAATACGATAATCTTCCTATCAATTGCAATGGTTTGACGTTAAGAAAAGCTAAAGATCTAAAAGCACTAATGAGAAATGTCATACTTAAAGCAACAGTGAAAGGAAATAAAGAAATATCCCTTATTTGTTTAAAATACAAAATATTTAAGATGCCAATTGTCAAAATAAATATTATTAGAAACAACCAACCTGTTGAACTCTTTACAATAGTATTGCTGCTTAAAAAGAAAAATGAAATTCCAATTAAAAATATTGGAATTTGATTCAAAATCGTGCAGTAATAAAAATTAAAATTATGGTCAGAAAGCGGTGGAAAAATATGTGGCAAAGCTCTGAAAAAAACAAACACAATTACAAGGGCTAAAAAGGGAATTAGAAATAGAAAGGCCATTGAACTTAATTTAGAAAAGATGTCAAAAAGAAAAGGGAACATTAAGTAAAACAACATCTCTGCACCAATAGACCATCCTCCAGGCACCACAGCAAAAATAGAATCTTGAGATAGGCTTTGTGTAAAAGTCAAATGCTGAATAACGGAAAGAGTGGAATATTTAGTCGTTAACAAATATGTTTCCACTCCATAATAATTCCTTAAAATAAAAACGATCCCATACAACCCTATTCCAAAATAATACAAAGGTGCTATTCTGAAAAATCGTCTGATAAAATATTTGGTCTTACTATTGAATTCAGATCTCCGGTTTTGATTGGATAAACACAAAGTGTAGGCCGAAAGGAGAAAAAATAATTGCACACCATGTTTTCCAAAATTACACACACTTAAAAGAATAGGATTAAGAGACGTTATGCTTTTGGACGTATGAACAAAGATTACTCCTAAGATCGCAATACCACGCAAGCTATCTATGAATTCGTATTTCTTCAATTTTTATCCGGATAGAAACTAATGATATTCTCTCTAATATCCATCTTATAATTTGACTTTTTTGAAATGACATAAGCAAACAATTCTTCTATTTTAGGGTAATCAAGCGTTCCATTAAAATCGTTGGCGTCATCTATTACTAAAACATGATCAAATGGCTTGGAGAAAATTGTATCAAGCTCTCCATAAATAGGACAATTCAACTTCCCCTTGGCCGTATCTCCGCCTGAATAGTGACCATCTAGCCAAAGCAAACATGGTTCGTTTATTTGCGACATCACTTCTTTTAGCATCTCCGAACTATCTCCTTCAATTAAATGAATATGGTCGAATCTTTTAAATTTGCTTAGCGCAGTTTCATATAGTTCGTGACTCAATTCAATTGAATAAATCTTCTTGAAATTTCTTCTTTGTGCCTCTACCATTTCCCCTCTAAAAGTTCCAGTCTCGATTAAAACATTTAAATTAAATTTCTTAGCATATTCAACTATTCTTGATTGCTTGATTGCATGAGGTGGTGGGATAGGCTTTCCTTTTTTTTCCCAATTTGAAATTAATTCTGCACTTATTTTTTTTCGTTTCATATCCCAATAACGATCCAAAATAAATAAGGGTAAATTTTTAATTAGGAATTTTTTCATGACTTAATTTTTTATTTTCAGTTCTTGTTATTATTACCTTCCAAATAACTTATTCATATAATAAAGTAACTTCACTTTATTATTTCCCTTTTCGATATATTTTTTTCTGTATCCATTTACTGCATCATAAAGAAAATAATTATGATTCTGCTTGATCCAAGATTCTTGATCACTCTCTATTTTAGTTAATTTATAAGTTTTTTCGAGTAATCCTAAATAATGACTTACGATCAGGTAAGTTAGTTTTGTTGGGCAAATGTCCGAACAATTTGAATTCCCATAATAATACAAATGTTTATAGGAATTGATTAATGTATCTTCTCCTTCAAACGAAACTACATCCTCTGCAACATTTTTGTACTTATACGTTGGGTGAAGGTGTACTGTACAATCTGATAAAATACTTGGAATGAGCATATGACTACCAGTGAGTGAGATCACGATCTTACTTTGCGCATATATCTCATTCTCTTTAAAATCATTAGTAACTGAATAACTAGTAACTCGCTTATCATCTATCCAAGCCGGAAATGCTCTTCCATCCTTATTTCCAATAACGGTAAATATCACTTCGTTAGAAACAAATTGTTTCAAATTAGTAAACAATCTAATAACATTTACAAATTGTCCATTACCTTGCCATTTTCTAATAAAATCACTCCTATAATAAAAAGTAATTCTTTCAATTGATCGGCTTACTACCCTATCAAGTAAATTTATTTTTGAAAGTAATTCTTCTTTACTGATAGTTCCATACGTGTCGATTGGAAATAAATATTTCGATTCGTAATTCAACAAAAACGGCTCTATCACTTTATTCAAAATATAACATTCTTCCAAACTAGCATAAGTATGATCAACCACCAGAGTATAAGTGAAAATACCGGCTTTTAAAAAATGGATCAAAGAACGGGGAATGATGATTAGAAAGTCTTTATCTTTGTTCAAAGACGTCTCTTTTAATGCAAAAAATAGTTTCAGTAACGAATGTCCATGACAATTATCTAAAACATTTATAACTGCTATTTTATTAAATTTTTTTTCTTCCGTTAAAACGGTTATTTTTTTTGGATCTATATAATTTGAACCATTATAATTTAAAAAAAATGGTTTGTTATAAAAATTCAAAGTTCCTTTTAGGATCTTTTTATTGTTTACATTAAAACTTAATGGAAAAGCACGGGCATGATCTATTGGCAAAAGAGAAATATTATTTTCCTCTAATTCTGCATGGAAATAACTACTTATAATTAATTTATCTGAAAAAGTGATCACGTTTATTATCTTTCGATCTGCTTATTTAAAAAAAAATTCACACAGTGCTTGACATAATTAAAAATACGAAAAGTCACCGTTCGTTCATTTTTATGAGCTTCTAACATTTTGCTTACTTCACTTATCTCAGCGAACATAAAAAAATCTCTTTTCAACACTATCCAAGGACCAAATCCTTTCAAATAAAAATCGTAATCATTCACTTGATTTGTATTCTTAATCTTTGAGTTATTACTTGAGATAGAAAATGGTGAAAGGATTCTATAATATATTATACTTAACATATTTGTATAAACTATTTTTTTATCGGCATAATACTTTTTCCAATAAACCGCATGGTCAATTATAAAGAGTGGTTCATTATTAGGGCCATATTTTGAAATTGCGTGCTCAAATTTGTGAACCGAGCTATTAGTTATCCAATTGGCATTTCGATAAGATATTGACATATAAATTGGGTCAATGCAAACGTGATATTTATCGCTATATAAATCGCATTTAGAATTTAATGCGTAAAATTGATCTAAAAAAAAAGGAGAGATGATATCGTCACAATCTAAACGCATAATATATTCTGGTTTATCTCGAAAAATAACGTCCATTTTTTGAAGAGCCTTATTAAGTTTTTCTTTTTTTGTATAAAGATCTCCTTCTATATAAATAAAATTCTCACAATCTAATTCCTGCTTTAAAAAATCATCCCCTATAAGGATCGCTTTCCAATTTTTATTCTTTTGTTTTATTAGTGAGGATCTGCATAGTTCCCATAATTTATCTCTTAATTCGCTTCTAAAATTAGAGGGCATTAAAGGAATAATAAATACAATCATTATCCTTAAATTATATTTAGATTGCTATTTTCTTCCATGGTCTTAGCAACTTAAGAATTGCAAAATATACTTTCCAAAACTTCTTTTGTGTTTTAAACTCTTTGTGCTTTCTTGGTTTCTCACTCATTATTTTATCAAAATCATTCTCGCTAAGATCAAGTTTTTTTAAAACATAAGCTTTCTCTATTTTCAATTCTTCCATATTATACAAAGGTTCATTTAATTTTTGATATGCTTGCTTTTTTGTAATCTGTTCAGAACAAATAAGATTAGATAAATGTGCTTTTCTTTTATCAACCCCAAATTTTTTTGGAAGTATATACGCCTGATAGAACTTCGTGAAAACCGATTCGTAATGTTTACCGCCATATTCACGCCATCCCAGCTTTTCAGTTAATTCTTTTTTAATCTCTTGTTGATTACGGTTCAAATAATTTAAAACCATTACTGTTTCCGTTTTCTGAAAAAAAGAATACCAGAGTCGTTTTGCGATAATTAAATGGGGATAAGTTTTAATTTGGACTGATCCAAATTTTTTATTAATATCATTTATATTTACAAAATCAGTTTTATCGAAAGCCCAACCTCTGGGCATAATAGCTTCAGTAGAATAGTTAAAGCCACTAATGTTATATTTTATTCTATTTTTTCTGGCCAATTTCTCTATTGTTGAACTAATTGCATGATCAGTTAATACTTCAATATCAATAACACCAGCTCTTAAATAAGCTAGTTGCAATTGTTTAAATTCATTCCAATTTATAACAATTGTCTGAAGATCGAATTCAAGTTTATAACAAATAGATTGTATGTTTGTTAATGCTAACTCACTATTCCATCCATTATCAAAATGAACGAGTAGAGGTCTGAGGCCATTTTCCTTTGCCCATAAAGCTAAATAACAACTATCTAGCCCACCACTAATTCCTATCACACAATCATACTTTTTATTCTTTCCTGCAATTTTTATTTCTTCCACTTTTTCATTCAACCATTTTGTTCTCTTTTCTTTGCTCCCAATATTTTTCATCAAGGCAAAATAATTATTACAATAATTACACACGCCCCTTTCATCAAAAGAAATATTCTTTGTATCATTAATTGATAAAATACAATTCGAACAGGTAACCCCTTCTTCACTTAAAGCATTTTTAGTCGCTATATTCTTTTTTAACTTCTGTTCTATCATTTTTTTCCTTTAAGATTAAAGGGAAGATTTTTATTTCTCATTGGCCCTTGTCAATATTTGCTCTTTATAAAAAGAGGATGAAAGACCATGGCTACGGTTTGTAAAATATATTTTAATGGGCAAGTCACTTCCAGTAATAGTTTTTGCCTTATAATCTTCTCCTAAAAAACGAATGTCAATTTTTTTTATTTTCAATAATTGTAATAATTCCTCTTCCGAGTTATATTCTGTAACTTCATCAACATAACGACAAGAGGCCATAATCAATTTTCTTTCTTCAATTGAATAAATAGGTTTTTGTTTGTCAGGATTAATAGTTTTAGAAATATGCTCCGCTCTATTTAGGGCCACTATCAAATAATCACAATGTTCTTTACATTCCTTTAACATCATCACATGCCCAGCATGGAACAAATCGAAAACACCACATGTAAATCCAATTTTCACTTGATATTCTCTTTTATGTATTCATTTATATTGTGTTCCGGAAACCATTCCAAAACTTTTTTAACTTCACTTATATCTGCAAATGTTATTTCAGCCTCACCCTCTCGTTTTGGAATAAACTCATATTTATCTGAGATCATTTTTGCAATTTCCAAAATTGAAAAAGTTGACCCATTTCCAATATTAAAAGAGGTATTAAGTTTTTTTGGATTTACTGCACTTAAATAGTTAGCCTTTGCGAGATCGTAAACATGAATGAAATCACGTTGTTGCTTTCCATCTCCCGTAACCAATAAAGGTAAATTCTTTTGAAATCGGTACAAAAATATTCCGACCACACTACTATACGCATTGAATTTATTTTCGGGGTTAAAGCTGCGCGGACCATAAGGGTTAAAATAACGGAGACAGACATAATCTAACGGATACCGTGTACTTAATAATTCAAGATATTTCTCTACTTCATATTTTTGAAAAGCGTACGGACTCAAACAACTTATTTTTTCCGATTCAGGTGTTGGAATAATGTCAGACGTACCATATATTGCGCTTGAACTGCTGAAAATGAATTTCGGAAAATAATTTTCTCGGATCATAATCTCGATCAAATGCATCGAATTAGTAAGATTCTCATTTATATGCAAGGTCACTAATTCGAAACTAGGTTGTATACGAGGTAAAGCAGCTAAATGAAAAACGACATCAAATTCTATTAACGAATTTAGTTTTTCTGTAGATTCGTTCATAAAAATAAAACGTTTGTTTCCAAAATGCTGTTGGATATTTTTTTCTCTACCCGTTGAATAATTATCGATTCCGGTTATAATCCATTCGGTTTTATCGATCAAATAATCCAAAAGGT
>JABDBZ010000063.1 GCA_013288385.1 Bacteroidota bacterium | reverse complement strand
AGAAAAGCAACTTGTATTTGAAGATGCCAACATTACAATATTTTTTGACAATCAATTAGTTTCAGAAATCTTTATTGATATGTAATAATTGCATTTAAAATGCGTTTATTATAATCGTATATTTATAATTAAATTTTAAAGTCATGCCAGGAACAGAATTATTTGGCGCAGAAGAGCGCAAAGAAATAAACGACGTAATGGAAACTGGAGTTTTATTCCGTTACGGTCACGATGCTCAACGTAATAATCATTGGAAAGCAAAGGATTTTGAAACGGAAGTTAAAAAAATTACCGGCGCAAAATTTGCACATGCAATGAGTAGTGGTTCAACTGCAATTGCTGCAGCTCTTGCATCGAGTGGTATTGGAACCGGCGATGAAGTTATTGTGCCACCGTTTACTTTTATTGCTTCTATTGAAGCTGTATTATTTATTGGCGCTATTCCAGTTTTTGCAGAAATTGATGAAACACTTTGTTTAAGCGCATCAGGAATTGAAAAAGCAATCACTCCAAAAACCAAAGGAGTTTGCTTAGTACATATGTGTGGTGGAAATGCAGAGATGGATAGCATTATGGCTGTTATTAATAAACACAATTTAATTTTGGTTGAAGATGCCGGACAAGCTTTTGCTTCTTCATACAAAGAAAAATTCACTGGCTTATTTGGAAAAGCTGGAAGTTATTCGTTCGACTTTTTTAAAATTGCAACTGCCGGTGAAGGTGGAGTACTTGTTACAAACGATGAAACAACTTATAAAAAAGCAGATGTTTATAGTGATCATGGTCATAACCATGAAGGAACAAATCGTGGTATGGAAAATCACCCTTACTTGGGTTTTAATTACCGCATCTCTGAACTGCACGCTGCTATTGGTTTAGCACAAACACGTAAAGTGCCAGGCATTAAAGAAAGCAATCACAAGAACAAAAAATTCTTACAAAATTTATTATCAAAAAATTCAAATATTACTTTTGCGAAATTGGGTGATGAGTCGGGTGACTCAGCCACTTTTTTAAACATTTTTTTAACGGATACTGAAACTGCAAAACGTGTTGTTGCCGAAATGAATGCAAATGGAGTAGGTGGTTTTAATTATTGGTTCACCAACATGTACCATTTCATTAATCAATGGGATCATTTAAAAAACATGCAAACTGTTTCTAAATTGCCGGTACAATTAACAGGCTCTTCACAAGATTATAACAAATTGTCTTTACCAAAATCACAAGAAGTAGTTGGTCGCTTAATTTCTTTTGGCGTTCGCTGCACTTGGACAGATCATGAAATGACAGAATTGGCAAGTAAAATTATTGCTTGTGTTGAGAAAGTGACTGCTTCCGTTAAAGTTTAATTTAGGTTGGGCGTGTCCCCGCAATTTATTTCATCATTCTAATTAATTATTGCGCGGGGTTGGGTTTGAAGTTTATCCTGAGCTTGGCGAAGGGTTTCAATCTTTTGCAAAGAACGAGCAAAAGGATTTCCATTGCAATAATCCCTCACGCGAAGTTCTTATGAATAAATTCATCAGCCTTAAGTGATTTTGTATAAACTAAATGAAATTGTATTTTTTCTTCTACAATCTTACGACGGAGGAAAAGAAATAAACTTGGTTTCTTAAACTGAAAAATTCATTTTTATAGAAAAAGACCGCGTGAGTGATTGAAACGGAAAGCCCGCAAGCCTTAAGTAAAGCAGAGCTTACTTTAGGTGCGGACTTGAAGTGAAAAGCACGACCCCGCCGAAAATGTTATTGAAAGGAAAAATTTAATTGCGGGGGCACGCCCAAATAATTTCAAATCTAAAATTTGATTAATATATCTTAAAATATTACTACTCCTCAAATCCCAAATGAATTAAAGCATCACCTTGATTTACGACAGGTTGATTATTAATACCAACAATATAACCGGCAGCGGGTGCTAAAATTTTATCCTCAATATTTCCAAACGGATTACAAACAACACCCAATAAATCATCTTTTCTAACGTGTGAACCATTGCTTTTATTCATATGAAATAAGCCACTTGAATTGGCCCTGATCCAGGTATCTCTCATAATCTTCACTGCAGGCATGGCGGGCACTTCGAGATCAATCATTTTATGTGCTTTCATTAAACGCAAACAGCCATTCAAACCTTCATTAATTGCTAAATAATCAAAGCGCATACTTTCGCCGGCTTCGTAAACTAAAATGGGTTTGTTTTTTTTTGCAGCTTCTTTTCTTAAAGTGCCATCACGGTATTTGCTGTTAATGATTAAGGGGGCGCCAAATTTTTCAGCTAATTCTAAATTACCGTCAAACTCAAATACGCAGCGGATTTGTGGGTAGTTGTTTATTTTGGCGCCACCTGTATGAAAGTCGATTCCGAAATCAATAATCGGTAAAATATGTTTAACTAAGTCGTATGCAATTCTACTTCCTATAGATCCGTTTTTTGTTCCCGGAAAACAGCGATTGAGATCTTTTCCATCCGGTAAATCTCTACTGCCATATAAAAACGAAATAATATTTATTACCGGAATGGCAATTAAACAACCACATTTTAAATTCTGAACTTCTTGTCTTCTAATTATTTTTCTTATAATTTCTATTCCATTTGTTTCTTCACCGTGCATACCTGCGCTGAGAAGTATGGATGGACCTGGCTTTCCGGAATTAATAACATGCACAGGAATTTCGATACGAGTTTTAGTATGCAATTCATATGAATCTAAAACCACAGTTTTATTTTCTCCGGCTTTTATTGTTTGTTTATTGATTGTGATGTTCACGGTTTTTTTAATTAGAATTAATTAATGTTTCTGTCAGTTCGAGCGGAGTCGAGAACCATAAAATGAATTCCTTGTCTTCTCGACTCCGCTCGAAGTGACAAATTTTTTGGGCTTAAAACATTCGAAGTAAAGTTGGCATTTAATCCCCCGGTTTATTAAATTCATTGCGCTCCACATATTCAATAATCTTGCTCGCGATATCAATTCCTGTTGCGCCTTCAATCCCTTCTAATCCGGGTGATGAATTTACTTCCATGACTAATGGTCCGCGCGATGATTGCAGCAAATCAACTCCTGCAATTCCGAGACCTAATTTTTTAACCGCTTTAAGTGCAGTAGCACGTTCTTCGGTTGATAATTGAATAACTGTTGCAGTACCTCCTCTATGCAAATTACTTCTGAATTCGCCTTCCTTTGCCTGGCGTTTCATCGCACCTACAACTTGTCCATCAACAATGAGTACACGGAGATCGGCACCTTTAGCTTCGCTGATGAATTCCTGCACTAACATATTTGCTTCCAATTTTAAAAAAGCTTCAATTACACTTTTGGCTGCTTTTCTATTTTCTGCTAATATAACTCCAATACCTTGTGTGCCCTCTAAAAGCTTTATTACACAAGGAGCGCCACCTACAGCATCAATTACACTATCAATGTCTTTATCTTTTGGTGATGAAGCAAATGCGGTTTTTGGAATTCCTAAATGCGCGCGCGCAAGAATTTGCAAACTGCGTAATTTATCACGTGAACGTACTAAAGCTTGAGATTCAACTGCAGTAAAAATTTTCATCATTTCAAACTGGCGAACAACTGCAGTGCCATAAAATGTAGCAGATGCGCCAATTCTGGGTATTACGGCGTTTACATCTTTTACTTCTTTTCCGTCATAATAAATATGTGGTCTGCCTTGTTCAATAGCCAATACACACTTCATGTGATCGAGTACTAAAACTTCGTGACCACGTTTTTCTGCCGCTTCAATTAATCGTTTAGTTGAATAAAGATTTTTGTTACGCGATAAAATTACAATGCGCATAATTTATTTGTTTGAATGATGTTTTAAATATAAGGAAAGTTTTTGTCCATTTAAGTGCACTTGTTTTACATCTATAATAAATTTTCCTTTAATCGCTTTTCGTCCAATTAATATAGGATACCGCATGCTTTTGCGATCAGACAATGAAAAATCGGCTATAATTGTTTTATGACCAATGTGGATGATAGTCCTTATTACATAACGATCTTCGGCCTCACCAAATGAATTTTTTATTTTCTTTTGTTTAAAATTTTCGAATTTATGATATTGCGTTTCATTATTTGGATAAAATTCAGAAGGTAATGTAAACGTTAAATAAGGTTTACCATTTTCGTTCACTACTTTAATTTCTTCACAATGTATGGCAGATGAAAATGCGCCGGTATCTATTTTTGCTTCTGTATTTTGAATACGAAGTATTGGAAAGTCGACAAACTCTCTTCTCCCAATTACTCTATTCTGTTTTAGTTTAGTGATCATCCTTTATACTTCGAATAAAAGCGTTCTACATTAATTTCTGAATTTAGTACTTCTTTATTCAAGTAGAAATTTACGAAATTTTTAGCAAAATAAGGAGCAATCATTACACCCTTAGTTCCCAAACCATTGAATACAAAGATGTTTTTATGTATTGGATGTTTGCCAATGATTGGTCGGCGATCAATACTGGATGGTCTTACACCGGCTTCATGTTTTATAACTGTATAAGTGGCGCTAATCATTTGTTGTAATTTATTTTTAAGTTCGGTTAATCCCTTTTCAGAAATATTCTCATTCAGTTCACTCCAATTATATGTTGCGCCAACTTTAAAGAGTTCATTATCTAATTTAAAAATAAATCCATTTCTGTTAAAAATGTCTTTCTCCAAATCTATTTCTTTACTAGATATTTCTAAAGTTTCACCTTTAACAGGATTGAGTGGAATCCAATTAAAAAATGGGTTGTCTTTTACAAGATATCCCTCACAGAAAATAATGTTTTTTGCTTTGATGTTTTTGTATTCAACTTCATTTTCAGTGATTTTTAATTCTTTGTGATCAAATGTTTCCTGGAGGAGAGATTTGGTTTTTTTGTGGAAATTTTCACATGCTTCTAAAAAAACAGACATTTGAATGTTGCCTGAATGTTTTACTACTCCATAAGATTCAGGTATGATGAATTTTTTTAAATTTTTATCTGGCATTTTAATTTCAGCTTCAATATAATTATTCAGATCAGATTTTGCTTTTTTAATCCAGAATGTTTTTTCTTCTTCCGAAAAAAACGGTTTTAAAATTGATCTTTCAGTATAAAAATTTGCACCTAATAATTTTTCTGCGTTGGTATAAAATTGTTTCAACTCAGGCAGTAGTTCATCTACCTTCCATGATTTCGTCATGCGTTTAAAAACAATGGGATTCCATATCCCTGCCGCTATTTGCGAGCATTTACTTAAATTGGAATTTGAGATTAATTGATAATTTAAATTTTGATTGCGCAAATAAAATGCCAGAACATTTCCAGCTAAACCATTGCCAACAATTAAAAAATCTAACATTATTTTCTTTTTGGCTTAACGTGTATATTGTGCACCTTGGCTTTACCGCGATATCCACCCGAAAAGAAAACAACACCTTTGATACCGGCAAATGTTTGGGCTTTGTTAATTTCAAAAATTCCTTCAATTCCAATTCCAATATCATAAGTAATTTTTTTAATATAAGCCACGTTGGCATATATACCTGTATTGCGATAAAAAAATGCGGGTAACGTATCAGTAACTCTTGCAATTGGAGGCACTTCACCCTTGTCTCTCGTTAATCCCAATCCAAAGGCAATGTTGTATTTTTCGTTTTCTATTCGATAAACATATCCTATGTGTCCTTGTAAATTATTATTTTCTAAAAACTGATCGCCACTCATCAGAACTCCAACCTGAAAATGGTGACGTCTGATATGGAAAACATAATCTATTCCTAAAGTTGATTGTTCTTTATGACTTCTTATAGATGAATACGAATATCCAAAACCAGCCATTAAATAATTGTTGTGCAGTCGATACCGTTTTCTATCTGAAATAATTTCTTCCTCCCGATCATATTTGGTAGTATCTTTTTGTGCGTTTGTATAAAAGCAAATTAGAAAAAGCGATATGGTTAGTACTTTTTTCACTATTTCGAATTTACTAAAAATTCATTCATGTTTATATCAAAAACATATTACTGGTTCGTTCTTTTCCAATAGTGGTAGATGGCCCGTGACCACTATAAACTTTAATGTCATCACCTTTAGGAAGTAATTTTTCCATGATGGAAGGAATTATTGCATCAGGATTACTTAATGGAAGATCTGTTCTGCCAATACTTCCATTAAACAAGACATCGCCAACAATCATTACTCTTTCTTTTTCAAAAAAGAAGGTGATGCTTCCTGGCGAATGCCCTGGAGTATGAATACATTCAAATTTTAGTTCACCTAATTCCAATATCTCTTCATCTTGCAATAATTTTTTTGGTTTTGGCGATTCTTCACAGTTTAATTCGTACATCTCGGCCGCATGTTTTAAATTATCAATAAAGTACACATCTGCTTCGTGCACTTCAGGTAAAAGACCATATTCGTCAAAAATAAATTTATTGCCCATTATGTGATCTATATGGGCATGTGTTAAAAGAAGTCGTTTCAATTGTAAACCATTTTCAGTTATAAAATTTTTGATAAGTTGGTTCTCCGAATTATTCGACATTCCGGGATCAATAATTGCGGCAATAAGATTATTGTCCCAAATGAGATAAGTGTTTTCTTGAAAAGGACCAACAGTAAATGATTTTAATTTGAGCATATGCAAAAATAGAAAAATATCGATGATAAATTACAGTTTAAACAAGAAGAGATAGGCGATCGGCTACAACAATTACTTCTTTTAATAAAAACTTATCTTGTTTAACTTCAATCAAATTCAAGCCGGTGTTTTTTGCTTTAATAAAAGAACCAAAATTTTCCTGAAGATCTAGAGCCGCAGCACCATTGTATGTTAGGGCTCTTAAACTCAACCCGAGATCTTTAGTTTTAGAATAAAAAATACTCCCTTCTTTTAAAATATCTAAATTAGAATTACTGGCTAAAGAATCTGTTCCAAAACAAATTTGTTTCGAGTTGCTTAGGAGAATATCATAATCAGGGAGTTTATTTTCTATATATAAATTAGCGGTAGGACATAAACACCAAAAGACATGAGAACCGACTGATCCATAATCTTCCTGAGAAGTAAAAGTATTGTGTACAAGAATATTTTTTTTGGATTTTAAAAAGGATGAATACGCATTTAAGCTGCTTCTATGCTTCGGTTTAAACCAACTGATGTCTATATTCAGAAATTCAAATAAGTTATAGAATTCACTTTTTTCTCCTTGCAAGAATTTATTCTCTTCTTCACTTTCTTGATTATGAATTGAAAATGGTAAATTGTTTTTTGAATTATAGTTTGAAATCGCTTCTATTAATTGAACTGATGTGCTATAAGGTGCATGAGGAGCCAAACTCCCAATCAATCCCAAGTTTTGTAATTCTTTTAAAAGAGCAATTCCGCCTTCTAAAATATTTTCTTTTTTTTCCGAATTTAAGCCAATCAACTCAATAAAAGAATGATAATAAAGTTTGCTTTTTTGCTTGGTTTTAAAACTTAAATTGGTATTACTAATATCTCCAACTACTGCAATTCCATTGTTTTCCATGAATGAATCGGCTTGCTCAATTGCCTTATTCATTTGTTCCACTGAAAATTGACTCCGTTTTGAAATGATGTTTTTTGCGAAGTTTACCAAACCGGTTTTTTGTGGAATGATGTTTTGAAAATAGCTTAATTCTAAGTGACAATGTGTGTTTACAAATCCGGGAGTAATAATCCCATCAAACCTTTCGATTTGCAAAGGATCGAGTTGAGATTCTTCAATAATATCAATGAACTGGTTTTTTTCATTAATAACCAATATCGAATTTTTATTTAAAAACTCAGTACCATTAAAAATACTTTCAGAGCTAAGGAATCTCACAAAACAAATTTAGCTATTTAAGCGCTTGTTTGGTATCTTTACAGTTAATTCATGCCTAAAAAAAACATACGTATTCTTTCCCTGGATCAGATCACTGAACTTTTCAAAGAACTAGATGAGCCGAGCTTCAGAGCCAAACAATTATATGATTGGTTATGGAACAAACGTGCTATTCATTTTGATGACATGAGTAATTTTCCAAAGTCGTTACGGGATAAACTCAATGAAAATTTTGAAATACATGCAGTAGAAATTCATGATCTCCAAATAAGTAAGGATAAAACTATAAAGTGTGCCATGAAATTGCATGATAATTTTGTAGTTGAAAGTGTTCTTATTCCGCAAAAGGAAAGAATGACGGCTTGTATTTCCTCACAAGTGGGATGTAGTTTAACATGTAAATTTTGCGCCACGGCTAAATTGAAAAGAATGCGCAATTTGACGGCTGATGAAATTTACGATCAGGTAGTTTTGGTAAAACAAACTGCAATGGAAAAATACAACCAACCATTATCGAATATTGTTTACATGGGTATGGGTGAGCCTTTGCTCAATTATAGTGAGATGATGTTGTCTATTGATAAAATCACAAACCCGAATGGTTTAGGAATGTCGCCAAAACGAATAACAGTCTCAACTGCAGGTGTTGCAAAAATGATCAAAAAATTGGGCGATGATAACGTGAAATTTAATCTGGCATTATCATTACATGCTGCTAATGATGAAAAGCGAAATCAATTAATGCCAATTAATGAAACAAATTCATTAGAGAGTTTGGAAGAAGCTCTCAATTATTTTTATGAAAAAACAGGTACGAGAAGTACTTTTGAATACATTGTTTTCAAGGATTTTAATGATACAACTCAGGATGCATTGGAGTTAGTTGCCTACAGCAAAAAAGTAAAGAGCAAAATAAATATTATAGAATACAATCCAATCGATGGTGGTGAATTCAAACAAACCACACCAGAAAGGCTAGATAATTTTGTGAAAGTATTAGAAGAAAAAGGAGTTATTGTAAATGTAAGAAGAAGCAGGGGAAAGGATATTGACGCGGCTTGCGGGCAATTAGCAAACAAAAATAAACTGGCAGTAATAGAGTATAAATGATAAATTATTTTAATTCAATAAATAATAATAAATTAGAACCTAAGTGTCGAGTACAGTAAATAAAATAAAGCAACCTATTGCTGCTCATATGGAAATTTTTGAAGTTAAATTCAAAGATTCTATGAAAAGTACTGTGCCTTTATTAGATAAGATCACAAATTACATTGTTAAACGAAAGGGAAAACAAATTCGCCCTATGTTTGTTTTTTTAAGTGCCAAATGCTTAGGTGAGATTAACGATAGTACTTATCGTGCTGCGGCTTTAATAGAATTGCTTCATACAGCAACTTTGGTGCATGACGATGTTGTTGATGACAGTAACGAACGGCGCGGTTTTTTTAGTGTAAATGCTTTATGGAAAAATAAGATTGCAGTTTTGATTGGTGATTTTCTTTTATCAAAAGGCTTGCTTTTAAGTTTAGATAATGATGATTTTAGATTATTGAAAATCGTGAGTAATGCCGTGAAAGAAATGAGTGAAGGAGAATTATTGCAGATAGAAAAAGCCCGTCGCTTAGATATTTCGGAAGAAATTTATTTTGATATCATCACAAAAAAAACAGCGACACTAGTAGCTGCTTGTTGCGCCTGCGGCGCTGTTTCGGTAAATGCGAACGAAGAAACAATCCAAAAATTTAAAGAGTTTGGAACCCTAACCGGAATCGCATTTCAAATAAAAGATGATTTGTTTGACTTTGGAACCGATGAATTAATTGGAAAACCAACCGGGATTGATATCAAGGAAAAAAAAATGACATTGCCTTTAATCTTTGCGTTAAATAATAGTACTTGGAATGAAAAAAGAAAGATCATCAACATTATTAAAAATCATAATACCGAAAGTGATCAGGTAAAAAAGGTAATTGATTTTGTGATCTCAAAAGGTGGGATTGAATATGCCAATAAGATTATGAATGATTATAAAGATAAAGCCCTCGCTATTTTAAAAAATGTTCCTGAATCGCCGTCCAAAGAAAGTTTGGAAGCGTTAATAAAATATTCAATAGAAAGAAAAAAATAAAATGTTTAAGAAGGTAATTTATATTTTAACAATAAGCCTTATCATTTCTTCTTGTGGTACACCAGAAGAAAAAAAGGAAATGACAGAAAATGAGAAATTAGTTGCGGATTCTTTGAGCAGAGTTACGCAAAAACGTCGCGCAGATTCATTGAAGAAAATAAACCCATTATTGATTATGCCGCCCGACAGTAATTATACGGGTGATTATATTGATAAATATCCAAGTGGAATAATTAAATACCGCGGCTATTTCCGTTTTGGTTTGCGTCATGGCCAGTGGGTTTCTTTTTATGGAAGTGGCACACCATGGAGCGAACAGAGTTATAATAAGGGAAAACGACAAGGTGCGAATATTGTTTATTACGAAAATTCAAAGGTGCGTTACAAAGGTTTTTATAGAAATGATATCAGAGATAGTGTCTGGACATTTTATGATTCGCTCGGACTTCTTATGAAAACAATCGTTTATAAAGACGATAAAGAAATTTCTGTTGTAGATGCTAAAAGATCAAAGAGTAAGAAATAAAAAACCTCATTTTACTTCACTCTGAGGTAAAATGAGGTTTAAATTTAAGGAACTATAATTATACTATTAAGGTTTCTTTTCCAAAACTTCGTCAATCATTCCATAGGCTTTTGCTTCAGCAGCAATCATCCAATAATCACGATCGCTATCTGCCCAAACTTTGTCATAAGTTTGTCCACTATGTAAAGCAATAATCTCGTATAATTCTTTTTTCAATTTCTGAATTTCACGCGCTGTAATTTCAATATCACTTGCTTGTCCGTCGGCCCCACCCATTGGTTGGTGAATCATTACGCGGGCATGTTTTAAAGCAGTACGTTTCCCTTTTGCACCGGCACATTGTAATACAGCGCCCATACTTGCGGCCATACCTGTACAAATAGTTGCAACATCTGGTTTTACAATTTGCATAGTATCATAAATACCTAAGCCGGCATAAACGCTTCCACCTGGTGAATTAATATAGATTTGAATGTCTTTTTTTGCATCCACACTCTCTAAAAACAATAATTGAGCCTGAACAATGTTAGCTACCTGATCGTTGATACCGGTACCTAAGAAGATGATCCTATCCATCATTAAACGCGAAAAAACGTCCATTTGAGCAACATTCAACTGGCGTTCCTCAATGATATAAGGTGTTAAAGATGAAGTTATACGCGATGAATAATTATCATACGTTAAACTGCTAATGCCCATGTGTTTGGTGGCATATTTTTTGAACTCGTTGTTATCGAACATAGATTATAAATTTAAATTAAACCAAAATTACTTTTGTTTTAGTACAATACAAATTCTAATCCAATTAGTTTTCAACCGCAATTTGTCATGTTTTTATGACAGCTTAGCAGAAAAAGAAGAGAGATTCTAGTAATCAACAAAAATTACTTTAGAAGAATGGTTATTCCAAAACTGGTATAAACATTTTTTAACTTATAATCCAATACATAATCATTTGTATAAATGGATTTGTTATTGAAAAAATAACCTTGTTTCAAATATAAACTGGCATTAGACCCAATTTTATAATTGAGTTTAAGTGCCAGATCGAAGAAAAGTGAATGTGGATTCAGAAAAAGTTTGTTTTTTGAATATACATACACATTTTCTTTAATAGCAACTAATTGATAAGAATTGAGTGGAATTGCATATTGTATTCCAGCTTGTGGTTCAACGAAAAACTTTTTGGTGACTTTGATTTTATAATTAAAACTAAATGGAATAGTCACAAAACGAATATTATTTAAATAAGATTGAGCATCAACTGTATCTCCGTTTACAACTATTACTTGACGAGGTATACCAGCTTTATAAACTGTATCAATAATATTTATATGCAGTGAATCATAAGTATAATGATCAAAAACAAGTTGTGTTTTGGTTTGAGCAAATGCTTTTGCGTCAACTTTTGTTTCTACATTAAAAAACCCTACACCAACATTTATTCCTATTCCACTTTTATGACTGTATCCAAGAATTGCAGCGCCATTAAATAACTTATAATTA
>JABDBZ010000062.1 GCA_013288385.1 Bacteroidota bacterium | reverse complement strand
ATTCAACCAAAATTTATTAATTACGAAACAGATATTCAACGCGCAAATTTAAGTTCAGGCATACAAGTTCTTTATAATAAAAATACAGAGAATAAAATATTTGAGTTATACTACAAATTTGATATGGGAACCAATAACGATAAAGTTTTACCAATTGCAGTAAAATTTATTAATTATATTGGAACCGCTGATATGACTCCTGCCCAAATAAAACAGGAGTTGTACAAATTGGGATGTACATTCACTGTTTTCAGTGACAACGAAGATACCTGGATTAGCTTAAATGGATTGAGTGATAATTTTGATCAATCGGTAAAATTATTTGAGAAAGTTTTAGCGAATCCAACTGTTGATCCGGAATCGCTTAAAAATTTAATTGCCGATGTTAAAAAAGAACGTGAAGATAAAAAACAGCAGAAAGATATTATTTTAAGAAGAGGTTTAGTGAGCTACGCACGTTATGGTGCAATTAATCCATTCACATACCAATTAACCAATGAAGAGCTTGATAAATTAACGGCTGATGATATTAAAAATAAAATAAAAGACTTATCAAATTACCAACACAAAGTTTTGTATTATGGTCCGGCAGAATTATCATCAGTTGTAACAAGTTTAAATGCTGTACATCCTTCTCCTAAAGGAGGCTTCAAGCCCATTCCTGCCAGTTATAAATATCAATACAGAGATATTTCAAATGAAGTATATGTTGTAGATTTTGATATGACACAAGCTGAGATCGTAATGTTAAACCAGGGAAATACTTTTAGCCCAGGTGTTTTACCAATCATGCAATTGTATAATGTTTATTTTGGAGATGGTATGAGTGGTGTGGTATTTCAGGATCTCAGAGAATCAAAGGCTTTAGCATATTCAGTTTATTCAAGATACATTCAACCGAATAAACCGACAAAACCATTTTATAATTTATCATACATTGGTTCGCAAGTTGACAAATTACCTGAAGCTATGAAAGGTATGACTGATCTTTTAACTGAAATGCCAAGATCTGAAGCCGCTTTTTCTGCCTCCAAAGAAAACTTGTTGCAAGAAATTCGTTCGCAACGAATTAATAAATCAGAAATTCTTTTTAATTATTTAGAGGCGCAACAATTGGGTTTAAGCAAAGATGTTCGTATTGATGTTTTTGAAAAAGTAAATACTTTTAAATTTGAAGACGTAAAAAAATTTCACGACGATAATATCAAAGGAAAAAAACTGACGGTTTTAGTAGTTGGTAAAAAAGATAATCTCGATATGAAAGTCCTTGAGAAATACGGACCAGTAAAAGTTTTAACTCTGAAAGAAGTATTTGGGTATTAGGTTTGGAGTATTTGTAAAATGTCAGTTCGAGCCCTTTGACTGCGCTCAGGATAAACTCAGTCGAGAACACCTGTGTGTAATAACCGCCCTTCGACAAATGCTCAGGACAGGCGACGGACACTGAGAAGGCGTGGAGGTCGCAGAGCTGAAGGGTGGCGTAAGTATATTTTTAGCCACGAAGGCACAAAGACTCGGTTTGAGGATTATCTGACAACTATTAATTATATAAAATTATGATTTATTTTAGAAGGATTAAACATATCACGTTAATGTTCAAAATGTTTCCTAAGTTTAAATTGTAATTGAAAAAGCAAAATAAGGATGCTGTTGCGTGAGTGATTGTAGTGGAAAGCCCGCAGCGCAGCGAGGACTTGAAACGAAAAGCACGGCCCCGCGAAAAAAGTAAATTGAAAGAAAGATTAAAATGCGGGGACACGCCCAAAACAAAAAATAAAATAATGAAGAGTTGTTCAACTATTGCTTCCCACTCACAAAAGTCTCTTTCAATTTCCCAACTACAAGCGCAAGAGTAATAACCATAAAAACAAGCATGAGGTAAATAGCGTTTGTCCAAATAGGTGCATCGCCATTTACAACCGGCATTAAAATAATTACAATTACAGCACCGGCGTTTGCAGCTAACATTAAGATTCCGGTAGCTGAACCTGCTTTTTCATTACCTGCCATTTCTTCACACATAGAAAGTAACAAAGCATAACCCGGAAGAAAAAAGAAACCCAATAGCCCACCTAAAATATATAATGTGTTTAATGAACTCATGCTACAAAGTGGATAGATGATTGCTAAAGCTGCCAAACAACACATTGCCAAAAAAGGTTTTCTTACTTTAAATTTATCTGATAAGCTTGGAATAATAATAGAGCCAACAATGCCACCAATAATTAAAAATGCGCCAACTAGACCAACTTCTTCAGCGTTAATTCCGTTTGGTTTCATAATTGGTTCCATCCAAGTTGTTAGTCCGTTAAAAACGCCAAGTGCGCAAAAACTAATAATGAATAATGTCATTAAGTTTTTATTTTTTAATAATTCTTTTATTTCATTCATTCCACTTGTAACAGCAACAGTTGCTTTTGAAAGATTATTTTCTTTACATAGAAAAATAAATAAAAGAGTTAATGCAATTGAGATACCGGCAAATACCATCATCGTTTCGCTTAAACCCATACTTTCATTTAAAGCGGGCGTAACTCCCATGCCAATGGCCATACCAATAAGCATCCCTGCAGTTCCGATACCTGTTGCCATTGCAGTTTGTTCTTTATCAAACCAATCTGAAACTAATTTTGAAATACCGTTGATGATATAAGGTTGCCCAATTGCAATACCAGTTTGGCCTATCAATAAAACGTAAAAGCTATTATCAAAAATACGCACACATGCAAAAATGGAGCTGATTACACTTCCTAAAATAATAACATAACGGTAACCTTTTTTATCAATCAAAGTACCTGAGTGAAGAGAGAGAATAACATAAAGCAGTGGAAACGAAAGTAGAAGAGAGCTCACCATTAATTCACTCACATTATATTTTTGTTGTACAAACGAAACTAAAGGTGCAAAATTAAGCCATAACATTTGACTCATGGCAGCCACACCAAAATAGGCCATTAATACTACCCAACGATACGGTTTATTAAAAGTGTTTTCTTGTGACATAATTTTTGTATTTAGTTTATACAATAATAAATTATTTTTTTTGAATGTTACATTATAATTTATGAAAAAGATTAAAAATTGGGTGTTAGTTTCAAGGATAATAAAAACCGTGTCTCTGTGTCTCCGTGGTAAATAATGTTCTCGTCCTTCGACTCCGCTCAGGGTGACATTTTTCTAGATTTTCACTCTTTCCATTACTTATTTGAAATGACCGCACTCTTGAGAAAATTTGTGCCTTCGTGCCTTTGTGGTTAAATTTTTCTTTGCGTTTTGTAATAAAAAACCGTGTCTTCGTGTTGAGCCTATTCTTAGCGGAGTCGAATGGCTATTTTTAAAATGAACTTAATTTTTATTTGGACGTGCCCCCGCAATTAATTTTTACTTCTAATAACATTTTAGGCGGGGTCGCGCTTTTCATTCCAATCTTTTTGCAAAGAGACAGCAAAAAGGATTTCCATTACAATCGCTCACGTTTATTCACGATGAAACATAATCAATAGGAATTTACTTTTTCTATTTACAGAATTTTCACCATTAAATAATGCTGAATAATGCCCCACAATAAAAAAGATTTTTCTTTGAGTTCGTAATTATTGTTTTTGTAAAACTCTAAAGCATTTTCGCGCGCTTGTAATTCAATTGTATTTAAATTAATTTCTTTGGCTTTATCTTCTAAAGCTTTTAAAATAAGTTTACCTAAACCTTTTCCTTGCTCACCATTATCAACAGCCATATATCGTATTTGCCCGATCTTATTTTCATTTTCGTGTAATCGGCCACATGCAATCATTTTTCCGGTATCATTTAATATAAATGCATTGTGAGCAACTTTCTCTAACCCGTCTGTGGCCGTGTCTTTTGGTTGATCCCAGGGCTTGCGTAAAATTTCGTATCGGAGATCAATTATCTTTTCGATTTCCGATTTTGTTTGAGCAAATTGTACTTTCATTTCAAAAATTTAAAACCAATACTCGTTAATACTTGTTTTTTTTCTTTGCCATCTTTTACTTCTCTCAATAATAATTTAGCTTCAGGCAATTCAAAAACCTCTTTCATGTTTCTGATCTTGCCAATAGGGACTTCCATTTTTTCACAAGCTTTAAAAATGTCTTTAAAGAAATAAGTTGAAATGTGATTATTTATTATTGAATATAATTCTTGTCGGTTTTTAATTCTATTTTGATTGCTCAAAAATTTAGGGTCTCTTGCCAAACTATTATTATTAATAACCGAACACAAAGCTTCAAACTGTTTATTAGAGCCAATTGCAAAGGTGATGTATTGCTTATCCTTCGTCAAAAACAATTCACCATACGGTGCAATATTTGGATGAAGCGACCCGCTTGCAACAGGTAGTTGATTTCCAATTAACCAATTTGTTGCCTGATTAGCTAATGATGCAATAGCACTATCAAACAACGAGACACTGATATAACTTCCCTTTTTTTCTTTTGCTCTTTTTAGTAAAGCAATTAGTATTGCCTCTTTTAATTGATGTCCTGCTAACAAATCAATTAAAGCAACCGGCATTTTAGTTGGAATACTATTGGCTTCTCCATTCATAAACATAAAACCACTTTCAGCCTGAAGTATGAGGTCGTATGCCGTTCGTGGACTATCAACTCCAAATCCGTTAATAGAAGCGTAAATTAATTTTGGATTTATTTTTGAAAGAGTAGGGTAGTCGACTTTTAGTTTTTTGTCGTCACCTTTTTTGTAATTGGAAATAATAATATCGGTAGATTTTATTATTTCGTGAAGTTCTTTCAGATCATTTTTTTGTGTAAGATCTAAAGAAACAAATTCTTTTAAAGCATTTACACTCCAAAAATAGGCACTTGTTTTTGATTTAGGATCTTCCTTTTTCGATTTCCAACTTCGCGTTATATCGCCGTTGGTTTTTGGATTTTCAATTTTAATAACGGTTGCACCTAACTCAGCGAAAAAATAACCAACACTTGGTCCGGCCAATACACCAGCCAATTCTACAACTTTTAAATCTTTAAAAAAATCATTCATTAATAAGGCGAAAGCACCGGTTTGTTTTGTAAGATCTCATCAATTTTTGTCATCACTTCAGTTGTAAGTAATGGTAATATATCTATAGAAGTTAAAGTTTCTTTTAATTGCTCGGTTTTACTTGCGCCTAAAATAGTTGTGCTTACATGTGGATTTTTTACACACCAGGCTATAGAAAGTTTTGGTAAAGTGGCTCCTAATTCCTTAGCTAATTTATCTAACTGCTTTGTTTTTTCAATTCGTGAAAGATCACCTAAAGTTTTTTCTTTTAACCAATCCATTCCCTCAATATTTAAGCGAGTATCTTTTGGGTCTGAATTAATATATTTTCCTGTAAGTAAACCACTCGCAAGCGGACTCCAAATTGTTGTTCCTAAACCGTGATCGCGAAATAATAATAAATAATCTTTTTCTAATTTGGTACGCTCAAACATATTGTATTGAGGTTGCTCCATAGTTGGCCCAATTAATTTATAGTCTTTGGCAACAGCAATAGCAGCCATAATTTCATCATTAGCCCATTCGCTTGTGCCCCAATATAAAATTTTACCTTGTTGAATAAGTGTGTTCATCGCCAAAACAGTTTCTTCAATTGGTGTATTTTTATCAGGACGGTGACAAAAGAATAGATCGATATAATCTAACTGCAAACGTTTTAAGGCAGCGTGACAGCCTTCAATTATATGTTTGCGTGATAATCCTGTTTGATTTGGTTTGCCATCTTCATATCCAAAATATACTTTGCTTGAAATGCAATACGAACTTCTGGCCCAATTTTTTTTCTTAAGAATTTCTCCCATTACTAATTCTGATTGACCACGCGCATAAATTTCAGCATTATCAAAAAAATTAACGCCTGCGTCGTAAGCAATCGTCATTAAAGCATCAGCTGTATTATCTCCAATTTGTTTTCCAAAAGTTACCCAACTTCCAAATGAAAGTGCACTAACTTGTAGTCCTGATTTTCCTAAACGACGGTATTCCATAAAATTATTTTTTTAAAGGTAGGAGTTATTGATAATAACCACAAAGTTTTTCTCAAAGATTATTAGCCACTGAGGCACGAAGACACGGTTTTTTTGCAAGATGTAAAAAAAGAAAGAATACTTATTTTCTTTTGTCGGATGTGCTCCCTTCTCTTTTGGAGAAGGGTTGGGGATGAGGCTAAATGTTGTTAACCACCCTTCGACAAGCTCTGGACAGGCTCGATACAAAGACGCGGTTTTATGTAAGATATAAAATAGATGAGGCTTGATGTCAAACTAAGAACTATGTAAATCTTTCACTTCAAACTTAAATGGAAAGCCAATTAATTTTTCAAGAACTTTACCTTGATCATACATGTCCTGATCATCTTGTTCATAGGTCCAGGTTATTTTTAAATTTTCCTGATTTCTACAAACAGCTAAAATTTTTCTGAGAACTTTTAATACAATATAAGTGCTGGTGGTATTGATGTAAACAAAATTAATTTTGAGGTTGATGTTTTCAGGATCTAGTTTTTCATATTTATCCAACCATTCAATTGTAGATCGGTAAAATTCACTTGCGTCTTCAGGTATCGATACACCATTGATTGATAGAAAACCATTTATTTTAAATAAAATTTCAGGGGTACGTTTGGTTCCTTTTATAAAGATACTTTCCATTAGTTCTAGTTAGTGCTGTTGCTAAGATAGTATTATTAAATGAAAAAAAGAAGCCGAAAATACGAACTACCCACATACTAAAGCGTTACAGGTCATATAAAAATGTTATTTAACCAACACTTTTGCTTCTAACATATCTAAAATGGCATATTTTACACCTTCTCTTCCCAAACCGCTTTCTTTCACACCACCATATGGCATTTGATCGAAACGCACAGTTGGCGCATCATTATGAATAATTCCTCCAACTTTAATTTCGTTAAAACAAGTATTTAATTCTTCTATTGAATCTGTAAAAACGCCACATTGCAAACCAAATTTTGAATCATTAATTTTTTTAATTGCGTTTTCAATTGTGCCTGAATAGCTTTCCAAACAGATAACAGGACCAAATGCTTCTTCCCAATTCACTTTCATTTTTGTTGTAGTATCGGTTATAATTGTTGGCTCCACAAATTTTCCGGTTCTTTTTCCACCACATAAAACAGTCGCACCTAAATTTTTAGCTTCATTGATCCAATCTTCAACCCTGATTGCATTTGCTTCATCAATCATATCACTAATGTCGGTATCTTGTTTCAATGGATTTCCGAAATTTAATTTTTTGGCTTGCTGTACAATTCCTTTTTTAAATTTTTCAAAAACAGATTCATGAACAAAAAAACGTTGAGCATGAATGCAAATTTGACCGCTATATGAAAAAGCACCAACAATTGATTTTTCAATTACATCTTCAAAATTGGCAGATTGAGTAACAATAACACCGGCATTTCCGCCGAGTTCCAAAACGATTTTTTTCTTACCCGAATGTTTTTTCATTTCCCATCCAATTTCTGGTGAGCCTGTGAAGCTTAAGAGATCAATGCGCTCATCTGTGACTAATAAATTCCCTGTTTTTCTAGTCATAGGTAATATAGAAATAGCACCTTTTGGTAATTTGGTTTCAGAAATAATTTTAGCCAATTCTAAAGTAGATAATGGAGTAGTGGAAGCAGGTTTCAAAATAATTGGACAACCCGCAGCAATTGCAGGTGCTATTTTGTGTACAGCTAAATTTAATGGAAAATTAAATGGCGCAATACCAGCAACCAAACCAATTGGAAAATATTTAATAATACCTTCTTTGTTTCGTCCGTTGTTTGTCCAATCCAAACTCATATATTCTTTTGGTAAACGTTTGCATTCTTCTGCCGCTATTAAAAAAGTTTGTGCTGCTCTGTCTATTTCACCTAAAGCATATTTAATTGGTTTGGCTGATTCAATGCATAATATCTCTGCTAAATGCAATCTGTTTATTTTGATTTTACAATGGATGTCAAATAAAATTTCATATTTCTCTAAAGAGCTTAAGTTCTTTAAAATCTCCTTAGCTTCTAATCCTTTTTTAATTGCATAATCCAATACTTTCTCATCAGCTAAATAAGTGTGAGCATATTCAATGTTTTCGTATTTATCCAATACAGGTAAAACATCTTTTGTAGTTATAAATTCACCAGCCAGAAATAAGGGATATGTCTTGTTCATACCACTAAAAGTAATTAAAAATTATATGTTTACATTATGTCTAAAATCAACTTGTTGCTAACAAGTGTTATAATATCTTTACAATGTTTTGGGACGAATATTAGCCATTGATTACGGAAGCAAACGAGTAGGATTAGCAGTTACTGATCCTTTGAGGATTATTGCATCTTCTTTGGAAGCATTACATAGTAAGGATTTGATCGAATTTCTTAAAAAATACATGCAAAAAGAAAAAGTAGATATTATTGTAGTTGGAGAACCCAAAACGTTAATGAATGTAAAAAGTGATAGTGCCAGATTTATTGACCCTTTTGTGAAACATTTAGAAAGAACCTTTCCGGAGGTAGAAGTGGTGCGTTACGACGAGCGATTTACCAGTGTAATTGCTCAGCAAACCATGCTGTTAGGAGGAATGAAGAAGAAGGATAGAAAAATAAAACAAAACGTAGATAAAATAAGCGCCACTATTATTTTGCAAGATTATATGGAATTTATAAAATATAAAGGTGCCTGATGCGTTATGGCACAATGATTGTATAACATTAATCAAAAAGAACTATGACTAAAGATAGCGAAGATAGACTCAGAAAGGCCTTTGCCGAGAAAGATTTTAAAGATATAAAAGCCCGGGATAGCTGGCATATATTCAAGATCATGGCCGAATTTGTGGAAGGTTTTGAAAAAATGGGCATGATAGGTCCTTGTGTTTCAATATTTGGAAGTGCAAGAACAAAACCAGATAATAAATATTATATCCTTGCTGAAGAAATTGCATACAAACTTACTTTGGAAGGCTATGGTATTATTACCGGCGGTGGTCCCGGAATAATGGAAGCAGCAAACAAAGGTGCTAAAAGAGGAAATGGAAAAAGTGTAGGATTAAATATTGTTTTACCTTTTGAACAACGTCCAAATGAATATATCGATTATGATAAAAGTATAAATTTCGATTATTTTTATGTGCGCAAAACCATGTTTCTAAAATACTCACAAGGCTTTATTGGTATGCCTGGAGGATTTGGTACAATGGATGAATTATTTGAAGCATTAACACTTGTTCAAACAAGTAAAATTGCTCAGTTTCCTGTTGTGTTAGTAGGTAAAGAATATTGGCAAGGTTTATTAGATTGGATAAAAAAAGATATGTTGGCTAATGAAAGTTATATTCACGCAGAAGATTTGGATTTATTTACATTAGTTGATACCGCTGATGAAGCTGTAAAACATATTGTTGATTTTTATAATAAGTATTTATTAAAACCTAATTTCTAAAACGCACAAAAGATAATGCTGAATAGTGTATTGAGAATTTTAATCATACCATTTATTTATGTGTTATCGTATTTACCAATACCTGTGCTTCATTTCAAGAGCTCCGGTTTTTTTTTATTTGTTTATTATGTTTTTGGTTACCGCAAAAAGGTGGTGCTTGAAAACTTAAGAAATTCTTTTCCTCACAAAACAGAAGCTGAAATTAATTCAATTTGTAAAGCATTTTATAAACACTTTTGTGATGTTATTTTTGAAACCATTAAAGCTACAACCATTTCCAAAAAAGAACTGGCCGAAAGGTGTTACTTTACTGAGAATAGTAAAAAAATATTTAATGAGTTTGTTGCAAAAAAACAAAGTGTAGTTATTGTAATTGGTCATTGTGCCAACTGGGAGTGGATTCCTATGTCGTACCAAATAAATTTTGACCAACAATTATTAGGTGTTTATCATCCACTATCTAATAAAGTATTTGATGAATTTATGTTGAAGATGCGAAGTAAATTTGGTGGAAATATTATTTCGATGAAAGATTTTTACCCATTTTTAATCAGAAATAAAACAAAAAATTATACGCTTGGTTTAAATGCCGATCAAAGTCCACCGCCCGAAGGCGCATATTGGACAACCTTTCTGCATCAAGATACTCCTGTGTTTAATGGTCCTGCCAAAATTGCAAAGAAATTTAATTACCCATTATTTTATGGACATGCCATCAGAATAAAACGTGGTGTTTATGAAGTAGATTTAAAACTGGTTTGCAGTAATCCAAAAGAGTTTACTGAAGATCAGTTATCAGAAATGCATTTAAAATGTTTGGAAGCAAATATTATTGAGCAACCTCAAAATTGGTTATGGAGCCATAGAAGATGGAAACATACACGACCTAACGAGCCCAATAAAAAGTAGTTCCATGTTTATTTAATCCTATTGCAGGCGCTGGTACTTTAATTGTATTTAAACAGGTAAAAATTGTTTTCAAGACTTTCGATTTAGTTTTAATTTTTGTGAGATCGAGATCTAGACTTAAATAAAAATTTCGCACACGTTCAAACCGAACTGTATATTGAACGTTTGGTGAAGAAGGTGAAGAGTAAGTAATAAAATTTTCTGTTGCACGAACCATACCCGATGCGCCATACCCAAGTGAAATTGCTAACCATTTAGGTAATTTAGAATCTTTTTTTGTAAAGGCAAACGGACTAAAACTTAACCAGTAAATTTGTGCGTTATAATCTTTCAATAATTTTTCGGGCAAACTACTTCCTAAAAGATTTGGATTATAACTTGCATAGCCGCTTTCGTGATAAGTATATTTATAAAATATTTTTTGCTCATTCCATAAAGCTTGTTGTGAAATTGCAAAGATGCTTCCCGCTGCATTAGCAATCATATCACCATAAGAAAATCCCCAACCACTGCTAAAACCATCCAGCACTTCAATACAGGTCATGTATGCAAAACCAATTGTACCACCTAAAAATAATTTTTGCTTTCTCGAAAAACCTGCCCAATCAAACGCTTCCATCATCAAGCGACCCGTGTTGTAAGTAGTCCAGGCATGTCCAAACTTATCCATTTGCAGCCATTCTGCATTATCATTAAAGAAATGAAACTTACCATTACTGTAACTTGCGTACCAAGCCTTATCCAAAGCAAATAATGATCCTCCAGTTAATACGGCTGCGGAAGATGCTAAAACAATTTTTCGGTTTCTTTTTATAGATAAAGAATCTGTTTGCGAAAATGAATTAATTGCGATCGTAAAAAGAAAAAGTATGTGTAATTGCTTTAACATTAATTGGTATAAAGCAAAGATAGTTTAATAATACTAATTGTCGTTAGTGTCAATCAAATCCTGAATATCAACCAAGTTTAACTTACTGCGCTTGATGGTTTTTTTAATTGGGATCTCGATGTTACCCGGACCAGAATTATTATCGCCAACAGTGTTTACATTATTGAGATCAAATGCATCGTACAAGTTTTTATTATTATAGTAGCTTTTTGTTTGACCAAAACGGACCACTAAACCAAAATTTAAGAACCCTGTAGTTTTTAAATTCTTTTCATAAAAATAAGTTTTCAAAGGCAAAAAACGTCTTGGTCTTTCTGCATTTGCTTCTTCAGAATAAAAGGTGATATTATTTTGAGAGCTTAATCCCAATGAAGCATAACATGATAAATTATTTGTCAATACAGCATCTAATCTAAAGCCTGTCAAAATTTCATATCTTGTAAAATGAAACGCTTTCGAATTTTTACTAAAAAGAGAGAAAGCATTGTTATATAAAGAATCGTAATTAGAAAAAGTAAACATTCCTCCTTGTGGTTTAGAGAAAACACTAAATCGTAATGCATTATTAATTGGGATATTAAGACTAATGCTTTTTGGAATCTGAATACTGAAATTTACCTTATCCAATCTACCAAATCGGAGTCCTAAGTAAGGTAAATAATTTCTATTGCCCCAAAGAAACGATTTGGTTAACCCAATTCTAAAATTAAAATTATAAGTAGCATTATAACTATAAATAAATGAGTTGGCCATTCGTAAATAGCCGTTTTTATCACCAAAGGTTACGTCTTTTGTTACAAATGGAGAAATATCTATAAACCAAACACCTTTTTTACCGGAGTTATGAATAATTCTTAAACCGACACCGAGCTTTAACAAATTATGCGTTTGAATACCATCAAACTTAGGTTGTAACAATAAAGCATTTCCAGTTAAAAGATAATGTGTGTTTTTACAAACGGTGCTGTCAAAATTAAATTCTTCGTGAGTATGAATTGGTGTATAAAAACCGAAATTGAATTGCTGAATGCCATAACTTTTTAGTTTTTTACTAATGGTACTATCAGTTCCCATACCGCCTTTATCAGAAATTTGCTGATTAGGTTTTGAGTATGAGTCTAAAAATATAACCGTTTTATAATAATGCTTTGGTGCATTAATATCAAGGCTATCAAAAGAAGTTTGTCCCTTTATTTTATTTTGAAATAAAAGAGTAGTGCTGATACATATCAGCACTACGAAAATATTATTGATCCGTTCCGGCACCTTAGCTCTATTTCTCTTTTATTGCATTAATCACTTCTTTCTTAAATTCGTCTTCGTAAATCTGAAGCTTAACTAATTTTTTTACACCAATAATTATTTTGAGTTTATCGTTATATGTTTTGTTAAGTTCAGCTTCAGTGGTTTTACTTTTATTTTCAAGCGCTATGATATCTTCAGCTTCTTTATCACTAAAGTTAGCCGGCAAATTTTTGTAGGTTAATCTTAAATTACGTTTGATAGCCTTTAATTTATCTTGAAATTCATTATAAACCGGCCAAAATTTTTCAGACTCAGAAGTACTCAATTCCAATTTTTTTGAAATAAAAGCGGCACGCAACTCTTCGATCTTATCGCGCTGTTGAGCTCTAATTGTTGATGCAAAGCAAACGAACAATATAAAAATAATAAATATTTTACTTATTCCTTTCATTCAATATAATCCAATAAGGTGGTATCAACAGAATTGTTTTTGCTTAAACTATCGGTACTTTCTTTTTTATTTAAATTTTTAAGCAGTTTCTCAGAGTTCACCATTTCATATAACTCTTCATTATCCAGGTTATCGAGTTTATATTTTAATAACTCGCGTTTTTCAATACAAGCAAGTGTATTGCAATCGCCATCAATAAC
>JABDBZ010000061.1 GCA_013288385.1 Bacteroidota bacterium | reverse complement strand
CTGTTAAAGAAAAAGAATACGATTATTTAGCTAAACATTTTCACAAAAGTGCCAATCAAACCGATCTTGAATTAGCGAAACATTACCATGCCTTAGCTTTTGAGTACCAACATATAATATCATTATTTAAGTTCTTAAATGAAGGAAATGTATTAAGTATTCAAACAGCTGAACTAATTTCAGATGTTTATAAATCTATATCTTTTAATTATAATTCTATCGCAATAATTTATAATTCCATGTCTTCGTCTCTTTCAGATAATTTTTGGCATAAATACCTGGGTGACTCCTATACCCATTCAGCTATTGAGTCTCTTAGCAAAGCCAAAATATTTAAGTCATAAAATATTTACATTTTAACATAAAATCTTACATATGTAAGATTTTATGTTAAAATGTATTTCCTTTTTAGAAATATTGCATTATTTTAGATTATTCCCAGCGCCTGCTTCAAATAAAAAATAGACTCATAATAAAACATTACATCAAACGTTAAGAATTTAGTCTAACTATAAATCAAGCCCGCAATTCTACAAACTCAAATTGATGTTTCACAAAACGACCACTTTTATAAAAATTAAATTTTGCTTCTTTGAAAACTTTTATTTCATAAACCAATTACTAAATAATAATATCATAAAAAATCTCACATTTAAAGACTATGGTAATATGATCGTTCCAAAAATATTTCTTAAAACAGCGTATTCACTCAGGTATAAATACATTAATTAATTATTAAATTGCAAACACCAAATTGTTCAAAAACATATTTAGAGTCTTAATTTACTAATTTTAAAATAATAAACCGAATAAAGAGAAATATGAAAACTAAGATCAAAATATTAATTGCTGAAGATCAAGCCATCATTCGTATGGGGTTAAAATGCATTCTGAAAAGTCAAAAAGATTTTGAAGTAATAGCCGAAGCATCAAATGGCCGGGAGGTTCTTGATATCTTAAAAGATAAAACACCAGACATTCTTCTACTTGATTTAAAAATGCCTGTTATGGATGGTTGTGAAACCTTAAAAGTAATTAGTAAACGATTTAAAGACGTTAAGGTTATCATATTAAGTATGTATGATGAGTTTGAAGTTATAATCGATCTATTCTCAAAAGGTGCCAGAGGTTTTGTTTCTAAAAACAGTCATCATGATATTCTAATTAATGCCATTCATGAAGTAAATAAAGATGGTCACTCTTTTGACAAACAAGTTTCTGAAGCTATGTTGAGTGGTTTACTCAAAGAAAAATCAATCAATCCATTATTTGATGAACAAGCTCTAACTGAAAGGGAAACCATTTTAATGAAAGAAATTTGTAATGGGTTAACTAATATTTGTATTGCAGACAAGTTAAAAATATCGCCACACACTGTTAATTTTCACAAGGTTAATATTTACAGAAAAACCAAATCAAAAAATGTTTCCGATCTATTAAAATATGCTATTAAACATGGTATGATTTTGGTGAGTTAAAAATTTTGTTGTTTTTTTAATCTAAAGTGTATTCATTTATTAGTGAATCATTTTATCATAACTGTTATTTCTTTTCAACTATCACAGTACCTTTGCAACTCGCAGCGGTTCCAGAAAATGTACCACTCATTTTCTTTCCATCATTACTCATAACAACATCTATTAAACCTTCTGATACTCGTCTCTCACGGTGGTGTCGCCTGTGGTAAAGGTAATGTTTTTTACTTTTCCTTCGGGAGTGTATTCTATGTTTTGTGTTTCCTATTATTGTGTTTTTATTTTTTTGTTTGGGCGTATCCCCGCATTTTATTTTCTCTTTTTTTGTTTTTACTTTTTTCGCGGGGTCAGGCTTTACGCTGCAAGTCCTCGCTATGCTGCGGGCTTTCCACTGCAATCCTTTACGCGGCTTCTTCGTAGTTTTTGCTTTTTTATTCTATTTAATTTTGTCATGTTTTAATTTTTGTAAACTACTTTCATTTTCTTTGTTTTTATACATTAATACGTGTTTTCTGCAAACAAAAAAGCAAGGCTGTTTACCTTGCTTATGCTTGAGAATTTATTGAGGATATGAATTTATTCGGAGGTGACATTTTGGAAATTATCCTATTTCTCTATTTTCTTAATTACAGGATTCGTTGGGAATTTGCGATATATAGATTTTTCAAAAGGTATTTCATCAGAGTTATTATATATTTTTTCATCTATCCTTCCATTGTTGCTTTTGCAGTATGTTAAACCTTTACCTCTATATGAAAAACCACCGCTCTCAGATGGAAATAACTTATGTATAATTTTTTCCTTTTCTGTTTTATTAATTTTTTTAAACCCCAACTTTTTTCCTAAAACCGAATCTATTCTTATAACAACCACCTCATCCTTAAAATAATGAACGTAATTTGGTTCAACATACGAATAATTTACAGTGTTAAGTATATAACCTAATGTAAAACAGTTTTTAGAATAAAAATTTGCTACATAAACGAAATAATTAAAACTATATTTAGTTGAATCAGGCTTAGTCATTTTAATAAAATCAGTAAGCTCATCATTAAAATCAGTTATGATATTATAATCTTGATCCTGAGAATATAACATTACGCTTTGCCACAAGAAAATTAACAACAATATTTTCTTCATTTTACAATCTTATTAATTTTTAATTATATTGCCATAAGGTATTGTAAATCCACCATTATTTTGAATTGGTATTAATGTTTGAATTAAAAGATCAGGACAATAATAGACTTGCCAAGTAGGACCCCATCCACTTCGCCTTCAAATAAATACTTACTTTCCATTTTGCTTAATTTTAATAATCTCCAACTAAGATAAAATAAGTCAATTAATTTCCAATAGTGTTTTATGAAATAAAACCATTTTTACGTGTTTTCTGCAAACAAAAAAGCAAGGCTGTTTACGTTGCTTGTGCTATCGAATTTCTATGAGTGTTTTTAATTTATTCGGAGATGACATTTTGGACATTACCCAAATTATTTGTTGCTTGAAATTTTAAATACTAATCTTCCTACTTTGTCTCCAATTTTTTTAGATTCTGTTTTATCACGAATCATTAAATCAAAAGATACTGTATCGGGTATAACTATATCATTAAAACATATATTATATATCCCCGTGTGGATACCAACATACTTATCGGATTTACTTGTTTCTTCAGTTTTTTCATATTTAATTAGCCAATCTGAAAACTTTGCAATTCTAAATATCATGTTGGGAGTTTGCCTCAATTTAAAACATAACTGATATGCTTTATCTGGAGCCTTAACAACATTAAAATTAATAATTTTATTGAACCATAGCTTTTCTAACCATACTTCTTCAACCTTAATATCTTTATCCGAGCAATTTTTAAGAATGTATTGCTTAATAAACAAACCATTGTGTTTTGAATCCGCAATACTTACAGAAGTTTGAGGATTTGTCGTATTTATCTGACACGAATAAAAGTTAATGATAAAAATCATTAAAGAAAATAGAATCAGTTTATCTTTTAAAATATTGAGCATCTGGAATATTGTTTTGTTGCATCATAAAATCAAATGACATATTTGGACATTACCACCTTGCTTATGCTTGAGAATTTATTTAATGTTTTGAATTTATGATTAGGTGATATTTAACCATCATCTCCTCAAGGAAGAAATTTTATTAGGTGACCATTTTCCTTATTCCATTCATACCAATTATCATTTAAATAAATCCATTCATATTCTTTAAATTTCAGAGCATATACTCTTTTATTAATTTGTTCATTCGTTTTAGATTTACCATTTATTAAAAAAAAATTTCCATTTAGAAAATCTACGCAATTATAATATATTCTCTTAGATTTATCATATTTCAAAATGAAAGTAGAGCTATTTCCATCTCTATTCTTATCTTTAAAATTACCTTTATAAAGATATTCATTTACAATAGGTTTATCAGTAAAAAAACTAGAATTGAATTGATATTCACATTTATAATAAGAATATTTCATTACATCACTTGGTCTAAGAGAAGTATCCTTTGCGTAAAGTTTATCAAAACCGAAAGATGTGTGATAATAACTTAAATAATCTAAATGTATTTTATTATGTTTTTCTGAAAGAATGGTTTGGTAGCTCATTTTACAATTAGAACCACATCGTACAGAATAAATGTAGTGCCATAAAGTTTTATTTATTTCTATAGTAGTATCTTCCAAAAAATCTAAATCCAAAAACTTTAAGGTGTCCAGTGTTTTATATCCTTGTTTTAAATACAACGTCGCTGAATTGTTTACTAAATCCCTCTTAATTGCAAATGATTTATCTGCATTCTTCAAATAATGATTTGAATTACAATTTATCAATAAGATACTAGTAATGGAAATCGTTTTAATGGAAAATATCCTTTTTATGGCCACGATTTATTTGTATCTGTATATCTAAAATATGTGGTACTCCCTAAAGTCGTTGTTGTAGTATAAGTTCCATTTTGTTCCATCCGCCAGTTAAAACCTGTTTCAGGTGTTGATTTGTTCCAGAAATATGCTCCATTTGAAACATCATCCTCTGGACTAATGAAAGCATGTATAGCTCCACTAATCCTAGTATTATATGGATTATTTCCGCTTAAAATATCTTCCCATGACGAACTCATTATAGAGTTATATATTTTACCGCCAATGGCTTTAAATTCACCTGCACCTCCAATATCATCGAAGAATCCTTCTCCAAATTCTGAACCAACTGCTGCCATTCTATTTTGTATAACTTCTCCCATTGCTTCAGCCTCATCATGACTGTTGCTAGATTCCCCTACAATAACTGCAATATACTGTTTTAACCAATCAGTTCTCAACTCTTGAGAAATTTCAAGAGACCTCACTCCACCTTCATTAGCACTAGGTCCATGTCCAGTCTCATCCCCAGGAGAAGTTTTATCTTCATTACCAGCATTACTACTAGATTTATTAGTACCCGAATCTTCTACTTCATCTGTTTTTGTATTTGCTTGCCCTTCCGATTTATCTCCATCTGTTGTGATGGCTGCCGGTGATGTTTGGGCATCATCATTTCCTGGTGTCCAAACTCTTTGGCCAGCATCATGATTGAATGTCATAAATGCATTTGATTGTTCTGCCATTTCTCTTTCTCCCATTGTCCTATTTTCCATTTGTGCAAACGAAAGATGTATGGCCTGGCCCGCTGCTATTTCCTGAGCTGTGTTTTGGCCCATCTCTGTTGTTGTTAAATATTCTATACCTGTTTTAGCTGTGAAGTTTTGTGAAGAGAGTTGGCATAAACCATAGTAAAGGTTATTTAATTCGGTTACTGCTTTTAAATATCCCGGTACATCATTCCCTCTTTCATAATCACCTCCTAAAAAATGCTCTCTCAGGTTTTGGTATTGGTCTTCGTATCTTGCCTCTGAGGCTTGGTATGAATATGCGCCTGTACTTGTTTCTCTTTCATACTCCATTTGTTCTTTACCTAACCATCTTACTCCTGCTCCCGGTGCTGCATCTACCCAACCTCCATCAGGGTCTTTTAAACTCACGGGGTTATTTGCCATGCCTATATATGGACTTGCAAACTGTCCCATTGGGTCTGGTGCAAACCATCTGCCTATATCTTGGTTGTACATGCGTAAATCGAAGCTGTACCATGAGTTACTGGCATCCGGTTTTTCCTGGTCCTGGTAGCCGTAACGGTAACTTTCATTTATATATTTTCGTCCCGGTAATTCTCCTCCAAATGCATAGTAATCATTGAAACTTAAAATATCTATCCCACTATTTGTTCCCGTGCCTTTAAATGTTGCTCGTACATTACCTAAATGATCGGTTATCTGATACACTGTGTAAGCACTATTTAAATTTGTTGCATTTGCACGTAGAACTCCTGTTGGTATTTTTACTTCTGATATATTTAAAGTTGGTGTCATTACACTTTCATCATACTCATAAATATATGGCCCCGCGTACCAGGTGTATTTATTTTTTGTTGTTGATGACATGTAGTATTTACTTTTTGTTTTTTCGCCACCCGCTCCATACTCATAAGGTGGTGTCGTTAGTTGTAAAGGTAATCTTTTTTACTTTTCCTTCGGGAGTGTATTCTATGTTTTGTGTTTCCTAATTATTGTGTTTTCATTTTTTTGTTTGGGCGTATCCCCGCATTTTATTTTCTCTTTTTTTGTTTTTACTTTTTTCGCGGGGTCAGGCTTTACGTTGCAAGTCCTCGCTATGCTGCGGGCTTTCCACTGCAATCCTTTACGCGGCTGCTTCGTAGTTTTTGCTTTTTTATTCTATTTAATTTTGTCATGTTTTAACTTTTTAAACTACTTTCATTTTCTTTGTTTTTATACATTAATAAGTGTTTTCTGCAAACAAAAAAGCAAGGCTGTTTACCTTGCTTATGCTATCGAATTTCTATGAGTGTTTTTAACTTATGTTTAGGTGACATTTTGGATATTACCCATTTTGGACATTATTTTATTGATAACCATATTCCTTAAGTTTTTTACTTAAATATACATCATACTTTACTCTGCTATTCAAATAAACTGTATCAAAAACCCAATACTCTTTTGGCATATATTTTGCATTTTTATACCACGTGTATTTTTGTGTATTATCTTTTAGTTCGAAAACGAAGGATTGCGAATAACCAGTTGGTGAACCCGCTTTTTCACTACATTGATCTGAATCAATTTTAAAGTAACTTATTTCTTTCTTAGTAATTATCTCAAATGGTAATTTCTTAATAATTTCATAGTCAAAATGATTTCCAAAACGGATAAATACATCTTTATTATTAATTTTACAAAAATGAGTGGGGTTATGAATAGCTAATGGATCATATGGGGTATAATCCATACTCAAAGACAATCTTCTTTTCAACGTATCAAATTCGACAATATACACTTCTATATAAAAACATGCATTGTATTTTGAAAGGCTATCTGAATAGTATCTAATACTGCTTTTAATAACTTGCTTATATGATATAAATGAATGTTCTATTCTAATAGTGTCTTTTTGACCAAGACATTTAAAATTGTTTATAAATAAAATTATAATTGTTATTATTCTTTTCAATTTCTATGGCTTTATAAATGAATTAAAAACTTCGCCTGGGTTTTCTAGCCGTATCTATACGGGTTGGTAAACTTTTTGTTTTTTGTTATCTCTCCTGTGTGTATAGTAAATACAGGTGTTTGGAGGAGAGTTGTGTTTTTCATTTGTATTATAAACCTCTTAAATTATTACGATAAATGCAGTGTAAGTGCCATATTTATTTAGTTTAAATTAATATATAAAGTATCGTGATTTTAAATCTTATTTATCACAATACTATTTTTCTTTTTTGCTACTTTATTTGCCACTACTTTTTTAATTGGTTTTTTCGTAACTGCCTTCTTTGCGATTTTTTTAACTGGTTTGGTTATTGTTTTTTTCTTTATTGGTTTTTTGACTGGTTCTATTTTACCAAAAAGTGAATCCTTATGTTTCATTCCAAATTCAACAAAAGTTTTCTCTTCAACCAAACCACTAACAGAGGATGGTAAACGTGAATATAAATCTTTTAAGACTGTTTCAGATACTTCTTTGCCGTTGAGTGTTGGTAATATATAACTAACAACGGTTTTTCTTATCACAGGGATAAATGGTATTACTAAGTGTAACATATATTTTTAATTTTTGTTCATCTAAGATAAAATAATTCAATTAATTTCCAATAGTGTTTTATGAAATAAAACCATTTTTACGTGTTTTCTGCAAACAAAAAAGCAAGGCTGTTTACGTTGCTATGCTATCGAATTTCTATGAGGATATGAAGGATGGTTTGTGAAATGTGAACTGCTGACAATTCGTACAAGACCCATTTTGAACAAAACCTATACTACTAATCAACGAGTCCCAATTTTTTCTTCACAGGATTCAATATTCTTTCTTCAAACATTTTTATCTGTTCATCATTTTCATCACTATCAAAATCTTTATTAATTGTCTTCCAATTACCTAACCGAAGGCCTTTATTAACCGAAACAAACGCCAGAGTTGTTTTCTTTTTAGTAATTCTTCTTACCCAAGTATATAGAATTTCATCTTTATCTGAAAAATAAAAATAAATATTTGAATGGAATCTAAGAAATTTATCCTCTGAGGGTCCATCTTTCAATTCAGTTTGTTCGGGAACTTTATACTGCATATTATCTTCTTTGAATTGTAAAATAGCTAATATCAAACTTGTATCACCAACATTTAGTTCATATCGTTCTGCATAAGGGTCCTTGCCAGGAGCAATCATTTCTGCCATTCTATAAATTCCTAATATCACAAGAACAGCTATTGCTATAATAACAATTATTAATATTATTTTTTTTTTCATATAAAAACCTAATGCTTATGAACTGTTGGTGTATTTGTAACCCCTTGGTTACTTATATCGTCCCACATGTTTATTATAGAAAATGCGTCTGGGTTACTCATAATAAAGGATGAGATTTTAGGTGCAGCAAAAGCTCCTAAAGTAATTCCCAATAGACCAGCAGTAATTCTATCTCCTGGATTCAGTAAAGGATTTGTGGCAATATCAAATTCTTCCCCCATAAATCTTAAATCAGCTCCAATCGCTCTTGTGTCAGTAAATAAACCACTTGCTCCTTCAGCTCCTAAATTATAATACCTTCTATCATGTCCAATTGCTGGATAATCTGCTACATTAGTTGGTCTATAAGAATAATTATCGTCCCCATTTCGTGACTTTGGATTAAATGGACCAGCGTATGTTAAACCTCCAAATTGGTTACCAATGGTAGAAGGGTTTACACAATAAGGGCAAGTTCCTCCAGTACTAGGGCCATCGCCAGATAAGCCACCAGCGCCGCCACCAGAATTTCCGCCACTTACTCCGTTACCACCAGAACCAGGGCCAACTCCAGCTGCAGCACCAGAAGCCAACATATATGAAGCGTCTGATGAGCCAGTTATCGGTCCTGAACTCGTATAATTCCCATCTGCATCAAAATTTGTTCTTACTTGTGACCCATCTGAATATGTATCAAGCTGGAATGTTCCAAGTTTTTGTCCTAACACAAAATTATCTCCTTCATCCACAAGACTCCACCACGACCCAGTTTGTGAATTAACTTTATACTTTGAACCACCTGCCATACATTCATCTGGCCGAGAGAAGTTGTCCCCCACAGCTCCACGCTCCAACATGTTTGCATTTTGTTCTGTATTACCACCCTGACTCAAAAGTGCTTGTTGTTGCCCATTTACTGTATTAAATTCATTGTGGTTTGATATTTCACCTTGTGTAACAGTTCCAACTCCAGTATATCCAGCAAAATTACGACCATTGTATTGACATAAACCCATAAATTCCGCATTCAGTGACTGTAACCCGTTAAAGAATGCATCTACATTTCTTGGGCCCCCTCCGTCAGTGCTTCCAAGTGTATGTGCTGCTAAGTTTTTATACTCGTCATCATATCTGGCTTGTGTATGTTGATAATCAAACTCTCCTTGATTTGCCGCTCTATCTGCATCCATTTGTATTTTACCATGCCATATCATTCCACTTCCTGGTGCAGCATTTACCCAACCACCATCTGGGTCAACACCACTCACAGGATTATTTCCCATTCCAATATAAGGGCTACTGAATTGTCCCATTGGGTCTGGTGCAAACCATCTGCCTATATCTTGGTTATACATGCGTAATTCAAATGAATACCAAGGGTTAGAAGCATCTGCTTTTTCTTGAGATTGGTAGCCGTAACGGTAACTTTCATTTATATATTTTCGTCCCGGTAATTCTCCTCCAAATGCATAGTAATCATTCGCACTTAAAATATCTATCCCACTATTTGTTCCCGTGCCTTTAAATGTTGTACGTACATTACCTAAATGATCGGTTATCTGATACACTGTGTAAGCACTATTTAAATTTGTTGCATTCGCACGTAGAACTCCTGTTGGTATTTTTACTTCTGATATATTTAAAGTTGGTGTCATTACACTTTCATCATACTCATAAATATATGGTCCAACATACCATGTGTATTTATTTTTTGTTGTTGATGACATGTAGTATTTACTTTTTGTTTTTTCACCACCCGCTCCATACTCATAAGTGGTGGTGTCGTTTGTTGTAAAGGTAATCTTTTTTACTTTTCCGTCAGGCATGTAATTAATATTTTGAATATTTTCTGCTGCACTTTGAGTCAATTGTCCAATGCTATTATATACAAAAGAACTTGCAACACTCGTACTTGGTGTTTTAAAATTCATGCTTTGGGTATAGGTAGTTGCATCAAGAATGTTCGTTAATTGATTGCCGGTTGCACTGGTTGTATAAGTTAAATCATCTAAAATATTGCTGTTAAAAGCCTGGCGAACCAAACGATTTATGTTTCCGTTTCTATCATAATCTATATTACCGCTGCTTGCGCCACTCTCAGCATATTCAGTACGAGGTGTAACTGAATTGGTACTATTATTATATGTACCAAATACACTTTTTGCAAATTGGTTAAACTGGTCATATTGGTAATCAAAACGCAATTCCTGATTTTGGTAATTGGTTGTTGTAATAACTGTTGCTTGATTGGCACCCATATAGTCAATATAATTCGCACCCGTTGTTGTAGCCCCAACCGTATTACGCGTTTTAAAACGTACACCATAAATTAAACCATCGTATTTACTATTACCTGAAGCTATACTACTGGTAAAATTACTTCCGCTTCTTAAATAATCATTGTTATAATATTCTATTATTTCGCCAAACAGATCTTTATTTATATTACTTGTTGAACCGGAATAATCTGCTGCATCTGCTCCCGGATCTAAAGAAGGGTCTAAGCCGGGATGATTGATTCCTTTCAACCCTCCGTTTAATGTATATACATAATCAATACCCTGATAATTATTTCCTAATACTTTTCGTACTAAGCTTCCCATTTTATTATATCCTCTTGTGATTAATGTTTCTGTTGTTGAACCATAACTTAATATGGTATTAATGGGTTTATAATTTGAATCATAGGTATAATTATAAACCAATTTTTCGTTACTGTTATTTAATTGAACGGTAAGTGAATTTACTGCTCCTGTAAAAAAGTTAGATGCGGCTTCAGTAGTTTTTATCTGATCATCTACATTCGATTTTTTACTCACGTAATCAGCTTCGGTCAATTGTACTATTTGCGCCTTATTGCGCCCTACTTTATCATAATTAAACCAGGTACTCGTGTTTTTATTTTTCACATAATTAATTTGTCCGTTTCTGAAATTCTGATATTGCGCAGAGTATGTATATGCGCCCGGAATATTATCTGCACTTGCCGGAACTGTGTAAGATGCAACTGTTGTATTTGTTTTATCAGTAACAAGTAAACCATCCTGCTGATCAACAATTGTTGTTGCTGAAATAATACCTGTGTATAAAGGTAGTGGTGGAAACCAAACACTGTTAACGCTGTTAGTACTATGACACTCTCCTGTTTCTAAAGCTCTGCCATGCTTATCATAATTTACATAACTAAACCAACCATTTGAATATTGAAATGCATTTTGAGAAAAACGTAATTTGCCCTCGTTATCATATATCATATTTGTAACTCCCTGATCGGGTGTTTTAGAAGCAATTAATTGGCCACGATTATCATAATTATATGTAGATGCCATTGTAACAGTAGTTAAAGTAGATACTGTGCTCATGCCTTTTGGGCTCACTGATTTGCGAAGTGCACCAGCAAGATCATAATAATTTTTACTGAACCTACCATAGTTCAAAGTGTAATCAACATCCGCACCTGTTAATGTATAAGAACCAAATGAAGTTAAAGAAGAAATAAAACTAGGGTATTCAAAACTGATTCTTAAAACCAAAGAACGCCCTGAATAATTTGCTAAAAAAGTAGAACCAAAAGTTACGTTTCTACTGGTTTGTAAAGTATAATCTGTACCTGCAGTTAACACTTTATCGGTATATAAATCAGTTATTGTATAACTCATCTGGCCTGCTGTAGCATAAATATTTCCGGAACCAGCAATGGCATATGGTAAATATAAATACATACTACCTTTGTTTGCATCAGGCAAATGAATATCCGTGCTCTGTGTTCCATAACTATCCATATTATTTTTTACGGTAAACGTACTATTTTCAGCAGAAGTAAGTCCGGCAAAACAAGTTGCAATTACTTTACCACCTACGCTATAAGAAATAGTTTCAACATTATCAGGAGAAATAGAAATGTATTTGGAAGCAATCACATTGTCGGTTACACTGATTGAAGTACATGCTAAAACATCAGTTGCTGTAACAGCTGCTTTAAAAGATAAATTTGTTCCAAAAACATTTTTAAGTTCATCGCCACTCATCATTGTAAAACCATAATCCTCCCTACCATTTCCTCTTTTAAAAGCGTTGCCGGGTTTGCTCACACTTTTTGATGTGCCGCTTGGATCAGCATTATAAACTGTGCGGGAATATGGATTATCAGCAGTTGCCTGGTAAGCATCGTAAGTATTATTATCACTGTAATAATAACCAAGTGTATTGTTTAAACTTATTTGAAGATTCGCAGGATTATCAAGTGTGCCAGGTGTATCAAACTGAGAATATGTATAGTATTGTCCACTTGTTGTGCGCATAAACCAGGGTTGAAAAACCAACACACTGCCTGTAAATGCAGATTTGGTTTGAATAGCAGAACGACCATAACTGTCATAACAATTTGCTGATGTAAATACTTCGTTTGTATTATTTTTTACAAGATGTTGTGTGCTTCTTCCCAAATTATCCAGATGCGTTTTTTCTGAGGCAATAATATTTCCATTTTCATCATAGGTATCTTCCTGGTTCCAATTTAATTTTGTATCGTCAACAGAATATATTATTGGATTTGGACTTACGATGCTGGTTCCTATATTTGGGAAATAACTTATTGGGGAAACAACTGTTTTTATATGCCAGTCGCTTGTTACATTTGCAGCGGTAATACTGTAAATTGGCAAACTGTTTATAGTAACAAACAAAGCAGACGATTGTCGTTTAAAGCTTACGACATCACCAGGCTGACAAGGTGTTAAATAAGCTCTGTCTCCAGAATACAAAAAATAAAGCGCGCCGCCTGACTGATAAATACCATAATCTATATCTGAATAAACACCGTGCGCAGTTGTTGTTGTAACAGCAAAGCCAATTGCAGATTGATTATTTACATCATCTGTTATTACCCATGCAAGCTCTCCGTCGGTACTTGCAGTTAAAGTATTTTCACTTATTGCACTGCGCCAATCAGAAAGTGTATAGCCAGATGCTGCTGATAAAGTATCGTTCACAAAAGACGTACCATCCAAATTTGTCCAACGGGTTTTATATAATATATTATAGGTATAAGTTGCCGAATGACTGAGTGTATCTTTTACAATTACATTATAA
>JABDBZ010000060.1 GCA_013288385.1 Bacteroidota bacterium | reverse complement strand
CAACCGTTAATACTAAAGGTATTGAAACCGCACCTTTTTTAGCTCCTGATGATTCAACACTTTATTATACATCCAATGGATTGCCTGGTTATGGTGGTGGTGATATATACGTAACATACAGACTTGATAATACATGGCAAAACTGGTCGAAACCAAAAAACTTAGGGCCAAAAGTAAATACAGAAACCGATCAATCATTTTTGGAAGTTGTAAATAACAAAATTTATTTCTCCTCAGAAGATAATTTAGATGGAAATTTAGATCTATATACATTAGTTCCGGATAAAACATTAGCCGTACAACCTAGTGTTACAAAAGAAGTATCTGGCAAAATAGATAATTCTCCATCACCAATTGTAAATTCTGATCAATCATTAAGTACTATATTTTTCGACTTTAATAAATATGAAATAAAAACAAATTCAATTAATGAATTAACAAGATTAGCCAATCTCTTATTAGAATCACCATACACTCAACTGGAGATATCGGGACATACTGATGCTATTGGAAGTGAAGATTACAACTATGTATTAGGACAAAAAAGAGCAGATGCCGTTTCAAATTATTTCATTAGTAAATTTAATATTACCGAGAATCGTTTAATCGTAAAAAACTATGGTGAAACAAAACCTATTGCTGATAATAACACAGAGGAAGGTCGCCAATTAAATCGGAGGGTAGAAATGACGTTTAAAAACAAATTGCTCGTTACGAACTAACACTTTCAAATTTTAATTTAAATATTTTTCTGTCGGAATATGAGTTGTATTTCGATAGAAATTATTTTATTTAGATCAATTAAAAAAAATTGAATGATACTTCAATAGGCATATTTCATTTAATATACGTACCTTGGCATATATAAATTATGCTTTTTGAAGATCTAAACATACCTAAACCCTTGTTAAAAGCATTGAACGATCTTGGTTTTAAAAATCCAACTCCGATTCAGGAAAAAGCATATCCAATTATTTTATCGGGAAAAGATACTGTGGCGATTGCGCAAACCGGTACCGGTAAAACATTTGCCTATTTGCTGCCTTTATTAAAACAATTACCATTCTCTGAACAAAAACAGGCTCGTATTTTAATTGTCGTTCCAACCCGTGAGTTAGTTGTGCAAGTTGTTTCAGAAGCAAAAAAATTAGCAACATACATGAATCTTCGCATTGGTGGTATTTATGGCGGCGCAAATATTAACGTGCAAAAACAATTAATTTTTGATGGGTTGGATATTTTAATTTCTACTCCCGGACGTTTAATGGATATGATCTTAACACGAACTTTGCAGGTTAATGCTATTCAAAAATTAGTAGTTGATGAAGTAGACGAAATGTTTAATCTCGGTTTTAGAACACAGGTTTTTAATATTGTAGACGTATTGCCTAAGAAAAGACAAAATCTTTTGTTTTCTGCTACAATGGATGAAGATGTGGAGAAACTAATCAACCACTATTTCATTCAACCGCAATATGTAGAAATTGTTACCAGAGGTACGCCAATTGAAAAGATTGTTCAAAAAGCATACTATGTTCCTAATTTTTATACAAAAGTAAATTTACTTGAATACTTTTTAAACACAGATAAAGAATTCAAAAAAATATTGGTGTTCGCGAAAAATAAAAAACTTGTTGATGTTTTATTTAAGGAAATGAATACTCTTTTTCCAGATCAAATAAGTGTAATGCATTCTAATAAAACACAACCGCAACGTTTTGCTGCAATCAAAAATTTTGATGAAGGCAAGCATCGGGTTTTAATTGCGACAGATATTATTGCCCGTGGATTAGATATCCCGGAAGTTAGTCATGTTATTAATTTTGATACACCTTCAGAAGCTTCTGATTATATTCACCGAATTGGGAGAACTGGTCGTGCCAATAGCATTGGAACCGCTATTACTTTTATAACGGAAAAAGAAAAAGAGAATCAGGAAAAAATAGAAGGCCTGATGAATAAAAAAATACCAATGTTTTCTATTCCTAAAACAGTTGAAATTTCTGAGGCATTAATAGCGGATGAAAAAGAATATAAAGCAGATAAAAATCTTAAAAAACTTTCTAATAAAGAAACTCCAACAGGTGCGTTTCACGAAAAAAAGGCAAAAAATAAAAAAGTAAATTTGGGCGGTAAACGAAGACGAGAAGGAGAAAGACGTGCAGAAGAACAGTATAAAAGAAAAATGAATAGGTAGTATTTTTCTTCGATTACATTTTCTATGATAAAACTTTAGGAACGCATTTATTAAAAAAAAATAACGCTAATTATTAATCCCCTTTAATTTTTTCTTTCGTCACTTTTTCCTTAGTCGAAAAAATAACCAAAAAGATAAGGCAAAAAATGCTCTAACCCACTCTACAAATTTGTAAGACTCGTTTTGAAAAGTAGCTAAAGCCCTTTCCAACTCGTCTAACAAATTTATATTCACCCTTCTCAAGCTCGCCTTTTTGCCAAGCCAACACACCTTGTACATCGAAATAGATTTTCATATTTAAAAAAGTGCTAAAAACCCTAACGAATAAAGTCTTTTATATATGAAAAGCCTGCGTGAATGATTGTAGTGGAAAGCCCGCAGCGCAGCGAGGACTTGTAACGGAAAGCATGACCCCGCGTAAAAATTATTTAGAAGCAATATTAAATTGCGGGGACACGCCCAAACTAAAAACTAATTAAAAAGCAATTCTTAATAAAAGAAGCTCTTTAATCTATAATATTTCTTTAATTGTAGTTATTTTAGTAGTATCAAAATATCACATGTCAATTATAGTAGAAAATATAACCAAACTTTATAAAGAGCAAAAAGCTTTAAATAATGTTTCATTTAACGTAAACGAAAATGAGATCGTTGGTTTTTTAGGTCCAAATGGTGCGGGTAAAAGTACAATGATGAAAATCATAACGTGTTACATTCCGCCGACAGAGGGCAAAGTAAAAGTTTGTGGATTTGATATTAACGATCAGAGCATTGATGTGAGAAAAAATATTGGTTATTTACCAGAACATAATCCACTTTATTTGGATATGTATGTAAAAGAATTTCTTGTTTTTATTGGAGGTTTGTATAAAGTAAAAAACATCAATCAACGCGTAAAAGAAATGATTGATCTTACAGGATTGCAAATTGAACAAAATAAAAAAATTGGTGCTTTAAGTAAAGGTTATCGTCAGCGTGTTGGTTTAGCTCAAGCAATGATTCATGATCCAAAGGTATTGATAATGGATGAACCAACTACAGGATTGGATCCAAATCAGTTAGAAGAAATTCGCGGTCTCATAAAAAAATTAGGAAAAGAAAAAACGGTAATGTTAAGCACACATATTATGCAAGAAGTTGAGGCAGTTTGTGATCGTGTGATTATTATTAATCACGGAGATATTGTTGCGAATGATACCACACAATCTTTAAAGCAATATAAAGCTAAACAAATTATTAGTGTAGAATTTGATAGTATAATTGACTTAAGTAAAATTCAATCTATTGAAGGTGTTGAGTTGGTTAAACAGTTAGAAGGTAACAAATACCAAATTATTACAAGTGATGAAAAAGATATTCGTAAAGACATTTTTAATATTGCCGTTCAAAATAACATTGGCGTTTTAACTTTAAATAAAGAAGAACAAAAAATGGAAGATGTGTTTAAGGAATTAACAAAAAAGTAATTTCTATTTTAAACCCTAATTCCGATCACAAGTACATCATCAATCTGAGAAAGCTTCCCTCTCCATTTTTCAAAAATTTTGTACAAAGAAGCTTTTTGTTCTTCCATTGACTGATCTTGAATATTCACTAAAGTTTCTTTAAATTGTTTATACATAAATTTCTTACCGCCTGGTTTTGTGCCTTCTATATGTTCACCGCCAAACTGATCGGCATAACCATCAGTGAATAAATAAATGGTATCACCTTTTATAAGGTCTAATTTTCTATTGGTAAAAGGTTTTGGAATTTGATCCATTGAAGCAGTAATTGGTTGCTTATCTGCTTTAAATTCCATTAGCTCCTTATTTCTGATAACATACAATGGATTATTAGCTCCAGCATATTCTAGTCTCATTCCCTCGATATCGATACAACAAAAAGATATATCCATTCCATCCCTCAACGGTGTTTCATTACTGTTTTTATTCAAACTCTTTTTTAATTCAGAGTTAACAAAGTCTAATGCTGCTGAAGCTGAGCTTACCGTTAAATTATTGAGTGTTTGATTTAATAAAGAATTTCCTATGATACTCATGAAGGCTCCGGGAACGCCATGACCTGTACAATCTACAGCGGCAATGATCAAAACATTAGTTCCGGCTTTATAATGAAACCCATCATTCGATTGAATGTCTTGTTTGATGGTATTATTTGTGAACCAATAAAAGTCGCCACTCACAGTGTCTTTTGGTTTAAAAAATATAAATGATTGCGGCGCAAATTCTTTTAGCTTTTCTTTTTCAATGAAAATAGATTGTTGGATTCGTTTAGAGTATTCTATACTATCCGCAATATCTTTATTTCGTTCATCAATTATTTCACGTTGTTCATTTATTTCACTTTCCAGTCGCAAACGTTCAGTAATATCACGCGCATAAATTACAATGGCTGGTCTGCCTGCGAACGGTGCAACTTTCGCAGAACATTCAACTGGAATTAATTTTCCGGATTTTGTTCTAAATGGAATATCTTTATATATCAAGCCACCTTTTTCCCAAACATCGGCAACTATGCTCGAACTTTTTTCCAAATATTCTTTTGGATGCAGATCAAACAGAGAAAGACTTTCGAGCTCTGCTTGTGTGTACTCCAATAATTTCGCAGCACTAGGATTACTTTGATGAATTCTTCCATCAACAATATCAATTACAATAACCGAATCGTTCGCTTGATCAATAATACTTTCGTAATTACTTAATTGTTTCTTTAGAGAAGCTATTGTGTTTTCGTAATTGCTTTGATCTTCTTTTGTAAGAGTTGTTTCTTTTTTGATAATAGTTTCTTTGGTTACATTTACCAATGGATCTGCTTCTTTAGAGTTCTTATATTGGCCATCTAATTGTTCAACTATTGGAAATATTAAAGAAGGATTTAAAAATTCACCAATTTTATCGGGACGAGAAACATAGCGTACAATTCCTTTTTTATCTACTAAAAATGAAGCAGGTAAAGGAATACCTTCGTCGTATTTTTCAGCGAAGTCGTTATCGTACTCTTTTAATTGTACACCATAAACCATTGCGGTTTTTTGTCCTTCATCGGAAAGCACTTTAAAATCCAATCCCAATTTTTCAACCATTCCTTTGTTCACCCCAACAGGATCGGGGCCAATAGCCATTACCAGAATATTTTTTTGCTGAAACTTATCGTTATTCTTTTCATAAGTACGTAACATCATGTGACAACCCGGACACCAATCGCCACGTACGAATATTAAAAGTAAATGACGTTTATCTTTATAATCAGATAGCTTTACTAAATTCTCATTCTGATCTTTTAATTCAAATTCATTTGCCGGTTTACCAATTTGAACACGATAACCACCTTTTGTATGCGCCAATAATTGTTTTTTATCTTTTATAATTCCCCAACCTAAAACGCCGGCAAATAAAATAATTGGTAAAGGAAATGCATAGCCACGCCAATCATACTTCCCTAATAAATTCACAAGTAAATATCCTACGAAAGCAAGAGTGAACATTAAGGGCTCAAACCACGAATGACCTGTGTAAGAAAATATACTAAACAGTACGATCCGTAAAATAGAACCGCACGCAGTTAAAAGCATAATTAAACTAAATAATGGAAGTCCATCACCAGAACGATCGATTGAGTAACCTAAAATAATTGACGCTATAAAAACATTACTGAATTGATACCAACTTGTATACTTTGAAACTTCTTTTATAGAAGCAAAATAAGCAACTAAGGAAAGAATGCTTGCGATGAGATTGAATCCGAATGCTAAACATACTATAGCTCCTATATTTAAAAATAAACCGAGGGTTGTACTTGCTTGTATATTCTTCATAATTATTAAATCAAATATAATAATTATAAATTCTTATTTAAACTATCCGTAAAAAAATTGAAAAAATCTAATTGAAATAGCCTATTTGGCTCGGAAATTATTTTCGTAATTTAGTAATTAGGCCAGTTGTAGAAAAGCCGTCTAAGAATGGAATTGTAATAACTTTCCCGCCCTTAGCTTTCACAATATCACTTCCAATAATATCCTCTATCTTCCAATCACCACCCTTTACTAATATGTCAGGTTCAATTAATTTAATAAGATCAAAAGGAGTATCCTCGTTAAAATAAACAATAGCATCTATGCACCCTAATGCTCCTAAAATTTTCGCACGTGCGTCTTGCGAATTTATTGGTCTCTCCGGGGCTTTATTCAAACGTTTAACCGAATCATCAGAATTTAAACCTAATACTAAAACATCTCCAAGATCACGGGCTTGGGTTAAATAATCAACATGCCCAGCATGTAAAATATCGAAGCAACCATTGGTAAAGACAATTCTTTTTCCAGTAAATTTTTTAGCATTCACATAACGCAAAATGCAATCTTTGGAAATTATTTTATCGGTTAATTGATTATGAAACGACATTTTTATTTCTATTTATTATTGGTAAAACAAGAAGGGAAATTATTCCCAAAACTACTATTAAAATAAATTGACTTGTCCATGATAACCAAGGTAAAGCAAAAGCTGAGACCTCATCAATACCATATGTACTCATTAATATACCACTTAAGATAAATGGATAGGCGCCTAAACCTCCCGGCGAAAATATAACACCAAATGTTCCAAACAATAATAGAGTTAATGCTTCTCCTTGTCCTAATTTAGAAGTTCCGGGAATTGCAAAAAAACAAAGGTATAATGAGTAAAAATAACAGAGCCAAATTAGAAAGCTTAACAGAATAAACATAAACGGATTTTCCATTTTGCGAATAGAACCGATTCCTTCTCCTAAACCTTTTAAAATATTTCCGAATTTTCCTTTTAATAATGTTGCCAACTTTTTTCTAAAAAAGAAAAAAGTTGTTATTGCAATTACGACACTTAAAATTAAGATAATGCTTTTAAGAGGGCTTTGAGATAAATTTGCAAGTCTTTCTCTTACACTATTAAATACATAGTAATTCGCGAGGCCAATCAAATTTGAAAATTGTAAAACCAGAGTTAAAAAAAATATAATGAGGAAAAGAATAAAGTCTACTATTCGTTCTGTAATAACTGTACCTAGAGCAATTTCAAATGGAACTCCATCATATTTAGTGGCCAAAGTACACCTCGAAATTTCGCCCATCCGAGGAATACCATAATTTGCAAAATAGCCTATGAGCACATGACAATTAGCATTAATAAAGCCAACTTTTTGTCCTAATGGTTTAAGCAAATAATTCCATCGATAAGCCCTTAGCATGTGGCTGAATATAGAAACGATCATTGAAATGATGACCCAAAAATAATCGGCATTTTTAAAGGCTGTAATTATTTTTTCTCTGTAAGGAGCAACCTGTTTTAATGAAAGCCAAACCAATAAAATTCCAATACTGAATAAAATTACGAATTGGATTATTGACTTAGCAGACTTATTCAAAACCTATTTTTTTAGTTTGTTAGTTGCCGTATCGGGAAAAACAACCCAGGGTTTAAATGATTTTGCTTTTTCAAAATCCATACTTGCATACGATAAAATTAAAATAACATCACCTAATTTAACTCTAAGAGCAGCAGGACCATTTAGGCAAATAACACCACTTCCTCTTTCGCCTTTTAAAACATATGTTGTAAAGCGTTCACCATTATTTTTGTTTAAAATATGTACTTGTTCATTTTCAATTAAATTAGCAGCGTCCATTAAATCTTGGTCGATTGTAACACTTCCAATATAATCTAATTCGGCCTGTGTAATAGTCACACAATGTAATTTCGATTTCAATACTTGAATTTCCATATCGGTGGCAAATGTAAGTTATTTTTTCAAATATAGATTAAGTTTTAGGTGCTTTATAAAGGGGTACGGTGCTACAAGGTTCGCCATACATAATACTCTTTACATGTGGTTTTAATAAAGCGGTAAGCTTTACATAAGCGTTTATTGGGATAGGTTTTTCACCACAACCTTTGATCACAATTCGAGCATCTTTAAATTGCTTTATATCCAGACTCAAAAGTTTTTCTTCGAATAATTCGTTCTCCAATAAATTTAAATCCCCAAATACAATTTTTTTTGCAAAAGGTTCAAGGGCTAGTGTTAATAGCATATAAGCCCAAGTTGGCACAATGGCGTCTACTGAACAAGTTATTGCAACTAATTTATCTTTGTAAATAGTCCAATCATTATTTTTAATAAAATCACGAAAATCTTTCTCCTTTAAAATTAACTCTTGAAACAACAATGGTTTAATATCAAATAAAATGCGCTCACCAGAAACATAATACTCCTCCAGGTCAATAGTAACAATTCCACTATTCGCAACTTTATTTTCTATTTCACTCATTCCTTTTACTTTGCACTTTTGACCTTAGACTTTTTACTTTTTCTTACATAAATCCTAATTCCAACTGCGCTACTTCACTCATCATTTCTTTTTCCCAGGTAGGTTCAAAAGTCAATTTTAGTTCAGCTGATTTAATTCCCTGAACAAGTTTACATTTATTTTCTACTTCAGCCGGTAAACTTTCTGCTACCGGACAGTTAGGCGATGTTAAGGTCATAACAATTTTTAAATTATTTTCATCATCTAAATGTAATTCATAAATAAGACCTAACTCCCAAACATCAACAGGGATTTCAGGGTCGAAGCAAGTCTTAATCTCATCGATTACACGTTGCATTAATTCTGTGTTTTTTGTTACTATTATCGCGGCCATATCATTAGTTTAATGTCGAAAGTAAAAAGTGTAAAGTTTAGTCTCCTATTTTTATACTTTTCTCTCATTTATATAATTCATTAATCCAAAAATCATTTTACTTATTGATGAAACTAGTTCATATAGTATTTTAAACTCTTCATTTGTTATATAAGTTAAATCAGAAGCGACATACAACTGGCACCTTAACTCGCCTGCAGAGCCTTTAGCAATTGTCAAAAAATAAGCAAATTGTTTATTTGCTTTCCTCTCAAAACCTTCTGAAATATTTGATAAAACAGAAATAGCGCTTCTTCTAATTTGATCCTTAAGTGAATAATCTTTTGAAAATTTATCGTGATTGGTAATAATGTAAATTTCCTTGCAAAGCTTCCTTGATGCCTTCCACACTTCCAAATCTTCAAAACTTTTTACTCCAGCCATACTTTTAACTTTCTACTTTCTACTTTTTACCTTCCACTTTCTACTTTTCACTCAATTTAATCGCGTCTAATTTCATTCTGTTAATCATACTTACTAATCCATTTGCACGAGTTGGCGATAAATGTTCTTTGAATCCTATTTTGTCAATAAATTCCAATTTTGTATCAATTATTTCTTTCGCCGTTTGCCCACTTAATACTCTAATCATTAAAGCTACCATTCCTTTTGTAATGATGGCATCTGCATCTGCTGTAAAATAAATTTTTCCATCTTTTAATTCAGAATTTAACCATACTCTACTCTGACAACCCTTTATAATATTTTCCTCAATTTTACATTTTTCATTTATCAATGGCAACGTTCTACCAAGATCTATTAAGTGTTCATATTTTCCTTCCCAATCATCACCAAATATTTCAAACTCGGATATTATTTCTTCTTCGATATCAGTTATATCAGATTTCATTATTATAAACCATTCAATTTAACAATAAGTAATCTACCATAATTGATAAATCGTTTTTCGATTAAAAACCAAGATATACAAGCAATTCCTACCGCAATTACAACAGATATAACCATTTTTAAATACACAGTTTGGTCTACGATAAAATGTTGAACAATCTGTTGAACTAAAAAACCCCACAAATAAATACCATATGAAACATCATTCTTAATTTTAAATCGCTTAACGATTTCTGTTGCAGAAAGATTTATTATTAACGAGAATATAGTGAAGCAAAATACGAGTTCTGTAAATCGAGTACCCCATAAGATAAAAGTTAACAGAGATAAGCCAATTGTTTGAAGAAAATTTGTTGTGAGTTTGTCTTTATTAATAGCAAGAATTGCGCCCATTGCGAAACAGGCTGGCAATAATGCAATTTCCGGGTTATCACTTTTCCAATACGTAAAAATTCTGTGCGGCAAAATGAGATCAATAATAAGTAATCCAAACACAATGCTTGCAGCCCATTTATTTTTTAAAATGCCAATAGAAAATATTGCCAACAAAAATAAATAACAGCCAACTTCTTCCGGTAAACTCCACAATGCACCATTTACTACATTTGGGTATTTATTTGCGTGAAATAAATCGGGAATAAAATATTCTGTTTTAAGCAAGATATTATTTTTAAAGTAGAACAACGGTTGACCAGTATTAAAGTAATTAGACAAAGGTAAACTTGTAAGGAAAGGACCAATTACGAAAGCTGTTAATAGACAAATAAAAATTAATGCCGGGAATATTCGGAATATTCGTGAAACTGTAAAATGAACAAAACTTTTGCTTTTTATAATGCTATTTGTAACAACTAAACCGCTAATAAAGAAAAATATTTTCACCGCTAAAGCTCCTGAATAAGTAAAACCAGTAAAATTCTTAATTTGATCTATTTCACCTACAGAAGGAAAAAGAATATAAGAATGACCGACAATAACTAATAATGCTGCCGCAATTCTGAAAAGATCAAGATTGTTGTTTTCTCTTCTTAAAAGATCGTTCACTAATATGGAGGAGTTCCATTTCATTAATTTAACATTGTAATTGCTTTTTTCAATTTTTCAATAAAATAATCAATCTCTTCTTTTGTGTTATAAAGAGCAAAAGAAGCACGGATAGTTCCTTGGATTCCGTAAAACTGCATTAAGGGCTGAGTACAATGATGCCCGGTTCTCACAGCAATACCATATTTATCCAATAAAGTTCCTACATCAAACGGATGTTGGTTTTTTACATTAAAAGAAATTACGGAAGCTTTGTTTAAATGATTAGCGTAAATCTCAAGTTCTGAAATTCCATTCAGCATTGTTTGCGCATAACATAAAAGCTCATGTTCATGTGCGGCAATTTCTTTTATTCCTAAAGAATTTATAAAGTTTATTGCGTCTGCCATTCCTAAAACTCCTTCAATATTTGGAGTTCCAGCTTCAAATCTCATCGGACCATCAACATATTCCGTTTTTTCGAAAGTAACTGACTTAATTGTTCCACCACCAGTTTTAGACATTTGTAATTTACCCAATACATTCTCCTTTATAAATAATACTCCTGTTCCGGTTGGTGCATATATTTTATGCCCACTAAAAACAAAAAAGTCACAATCTAAATCTTTCACATCTATCTTCATATGAGGTACAGATTGTGCACCGTCAATTAAAATTAAAATATTAGGATTGATTTTTTTTACTTCTTTTATTATTTCTTTAACAGGGTTAATAACTCCTAAAGTATTTGATACATGAGTTAAAGCAAGCACTCTAGTTTTATCATTAACTAATTCTTTTAATCTATCAACTTGCAAAGTCCCATCTTGATTGATTGGAATCACCCTTAACTTTCCATTGTTTCTTTCACACGATAATTGCCAGGGCAAAATATTGCTATGATGTTCCATTTGAGAAACAATAATCTCAGATCCGGTCGGAAAATTTAATCCATTTGCAACTATATTAATAGAGTCGGTTGTTCCAGAAGTAAAAATAATTTCAGAATCGTTTGCATTAATAAAATCAGAAACAGCTTTACGAGCCTTTTCATAAAGTTCCGTTGCCTCTCTGCTTAAAGTGTGCACGCCACGATGAATGTTCGCGTTTTGTTCCGAATAATACTTTACAATTCCATTAATAACTCCTCTCGGTTTTTGAGTAGTAGCACCATTATCAAAATAGACAAGTGAACTTTTATTTACTTGTCTATTAAGAATAGGAAATTCTTTTCGTATTTTTTCAACATCAATCAATTAGTACAATTTGTTTAATTCTGTTTCAATATAATTTTTCAAACTTTCAATTTCAATTTTATCAACAACTTCCTGAGCAAATGCATGCAATAATAATTTTCTCGCGCTTTCTTCTCCAATCCCACGCGCTTTTAAATAGAATAAAGCGTTCTCATCAATTTTCCCAGTGCTGGTTCCATGAGAACATTTTACATCATCTGCATAAATTTCTAATTGGGGTTTTGTATTTATTGTACCATCATCGCTCAATAAAATATTTTTGCTGCTCTGATAGGCGTTTGTTTTCTGAGCATCTTTTCTTACAAAAATCTTACCGTTAAATATTCCGATACTTTTTCCGTTGATCACGCCTTTGTATAATTCATTGCTCTCGCAATTTGGTACTTGATGATCCATCACAGTATGGTTGTCTACTAATTGCGTATTATTAGTCAGAAATAATCCATTCAAATGTGCGTTGCAATTTTCTTGTGACAATAAAACATTATGGTTGTTTCGAACTAATTGTCCACTTAACGTAATAGTCGTATTATTATAAGTAGCGTATTTATTTACTTTAACTTGATTCGTATTCACTGAAAAAACAAATAACCCTTCTTCCTGAATAGTATACGATGTCAATTTAGAATTTTCTTCAATAATTTTTTCGCTCAGAAAATTAGAAAATATTTTTTGTTGCCCGGTATTTACAAAACGTTCAGTAATTGTTACTTCCGCATTTGAATTAACATGAATGAAACTCCTTGAATTCACGATAGCTTCAGAATTAGCTGAATTAATATAAATGATTTGAATTGGCATCGGAATTACATTTCCTTTTTCTACTCGAATGTAAATACCGTTATCACTGAAAGCATTATTCAGAGCAATAAATGCATCAGAATTAGACTTAGCAAGGGAAGCAATCGGACTATTTTTGTCATTCGAAAAATCGTTTACACACTTAATTGTTATTCCTTTTACAATTATTTTATCACTTAATGATTCATTATAGTTGCCGTTTACAACCACCAAATTAATTGCTTCATTTAGTTTGTATGGCTTGATTTCTAGATTTGATAAATTATTAAATTGTTGCGCGATGTTTTTGAATTCCTTTTTAAAAACAGCATCTATATTACAATATTTATAATCTTCGTTCTTGTTGTTCGGAATTCCAAAATTCTCAAGATAGTTCAATGCCTCTGTTAATTCATTGTCATTAATGAAATTAACTTTATTAGCTTTTGAACTAATAGTATCAATTAATTTAGTTGCGGTTAAAGATTTTTCAGCGATCATTTTAAAACTTTCTAAACTTTTTAACTTTCAAACTGATGTTTAATTTCATCATAACCTTTAGCTTCCATTTCTAATGCCAATTCTTTCGTTCCACTTTTTACAATTTTCCCGTTGTATAAAATATGTACAAAATCAGGGACAATATAATCCAGCAAACGCTGATAGTGAGTAATTACAATAAAAGCATTGTTATTCGTTTTTAATTTATTTACGCCAGCTGCAACAATTCGTAAGGCGTCGATATCTAACCCGCTATCTGTTTCATCTAGGATTGCCAACTTAGGATCCAAAATTGCCATTTGAAAAATTTCATTTCTCTTTTTTTCACCACCGCTAAATCCCTCATTCACGCTTCTGCCGGTTAATTTAGCATCGAGCTCAACCAATTTTTGCTTTTCTTTTATGAGTGCTAAAAAATCTT
>JABDBZ010000059.1 GCA_013288385.1 Bacteroidota bacterium | reverse complement strand
TTGATAATCGTAAAATAGATTGATAATTAAACTCTTTACTTTGAACACCATCCAATCGTGTAAATATTTTTAGATCGCGTGTTCTGGGAGTATATCTAAATAAGCCTTTACTCGATGTTAACCAAATATTATTTAGATGATCAATTGTCATACCAATAAAATCAGCTGTTAACAGTGGATTTAACTCTGTATGATTTATATATTTTAAAGTATTTATATCCAACTCAATCAAACGTCCTGCGCAGCTTAGCCAAAGTTTCCCGTTTTTATCAAACATGGTACTCAAAATCATTCCGCTGTATAAAATAGATTTTTTATCCTTTGAGAACATTCTTGTAAATATTTTTTTTCTTGGATCTAGATGAATTAAACCTGTTTTCTCAGTGCCAATCCATATGTTTCCTTTTTTATCAAGATTTAAACTTAAAGGAGTCTCTGCAAATAATTCTTTGTTTGATGCGTCTAATAAATAATGTGTGAAATTTTCTTTTTCTCTATTATAGAGGTTTAACCCTGCACCATGCGTACTTACCCATAAATTATTATCTTGATCGAGTAAAAGGAAATTAGGGCTGCTATTTGATAAAGAGTTAGGATCGCTCGTCACATTAAATATTTTATATTTATTTGTTTTAGGATAATGATGAAAAAGACCACCACCTGCTGTTGCGTACCAGTATGTGTCATCAAAATCTTTGAAAATAAAATTCACTTGCGAATTTTCACGCAATGAATTAAGGTCTTTTGGGTTGAGTTCAAAATTGGTAAACGTTTTTGTAATTGGATTAAAGTAACAGATGTTTTTTGTAGTACCAATCATTATTTCTTTTTCATTCTTTTCAAAAAAAGATAAAACCGTATTGTCATTTAATGTATGTGCTTTATTACTTTCATGTTTTATGTGTCCAAATTTTAATGAGTTTGGATTAAAATAATTCAGACCGGCTTTCCATGTACCTGACCAAATTAAACCATTCTTATCAGCCATAATACACAAGTTTGTATTATCACTAATTGATTCAGGATCATCCGGATTATTTTCAAAAAATGTTATGTTACCTGTTTTACGTTCGTATTTTACAATTCCATTTTCTGCAGTACACATCCATATGTCTGAATTTGCATCTTCAATAATTTGAGAAACAAGACTAATTTCTTTTAATTTCAAATAAAGAGAATTAGTATCTGTAATAGCCCAAAAATGATTTGTTTTTGGATTATATAAGGTCATACCTAATTGCCACATGCTTATCCAAATAAGGCCTTTGCTATCAGTGAAAAGGAATCGTGTTTTATTTCCTGGTAATTTTGATGGCCCACTTGACGTTGTATAGCGAATGAATTTATTTTCTTTAGGAATATATTCTGTTAATCCGTACCCACTATGTCCTAACCAAATATGACCATTTAAATCCTTCGTCATTGTTTTAATTGGGTCGGCCAATAAGCTGTTTGGATCTTTATCGTTATGAGTAATGAGTTTAAATTCTCTTGTTTTTTTATTGAAAATATTTAAACCATAATTAGTGGCAATGTATAAAAAACCACTTTCGAATTCTTTTATATCATTAATTGTATTGCTTGCTAAACCATTTTTATCGGTAGAATCACGAGTGAAATGAGAAATCTGATTTGTAAGCAGATCAATTTTACTTAGTCCACCTTCTACTGATCCAACCCATAAACTATTTTCATTATCAGCATATAAACAGCGAATTGTACCCGAAAGCAATTTAGTGGTGTCAGTTTCTGAACTCAAATATTGTGTGATTTTATAACCATCATATTTGTTAAGTCCATTATATGTTCCTATCCAAATAAATCCCTTTGAGTCTTGAGCAATGGAAGAAATAGAACTATAGGATAAACCATCATCAATTGTAAGATGATTAAATAGAGCGGACTGAGAGAAAGTTTGTTTGATGCAACATAAAGTAGAAATACTAAATGCAATAATTGTTATAAGTTGCTTAAACACACAACAAAAATAAAAAAACTAGACGCATATCCAAGAAATTTAACCTTTGAAACATTTGGATTAAAGAATATCTACAATGAGTTGTGGTGGTCTTCCTATAATAGCTTTGGAGCCATTTATAATAATTGGTCTTTCAATAAGGATGGGATATTTGATGATAGCATCGATTAATTTTGCATCCGATAGTTTTTTCCCGAGGTATTTTTCAATAAAAATAGATTCTTTTTTGCGTATGATATCTATAGGTTTACATTTTAATTTTGTAAGTAATTCTTTAATTTCTTTTTTTGCAGGAGGATCTTTTAAATAATCTCTAACTTCAAATTCGCAATTATTTTCATTGAGCAAGTCAACAGCTTCACGGCATTTTGAACAACGGGGGTTATAATAGATAATCATTATTTGTTGGTAACAGATTTAAGCTGTAAAAACATTTCATTAAAACGCTCCCTGCACTTTTCAATAAATTCAGCGGTTATTAAACTTTTTAAATTTTCTACACCTTTCACTTCTTCTATCGAAAATTTAAATACTTGTTCCATTGGTCCAGCTTCAAATTTAACCATGTATTTATCATTCATTTGAAAGATACTAATCGTCATGCTTTGATGTGGTATGCTATCAATTATCCTCATCTTTTTTAAATAGTTTTTTTACGTTAAACATGTTTTGCAATACACCCCAAGGACTAACATTTCTATCGCCATCCTCGTGGATGCGTCGTTGAATGGCATAAGCCAAATTAACGAAATGTTTTTTATTCATTTTAAGTAAGGCAACTTGTGCTGTTTCATCTCCATTGATAATATTAGAACATGCAGCCCAATCGAACGCTTTTTTATCTAATAATACCTTTAATGCTTTTGGATCATCCCAAATTGAATTTACAAATGCAGCCAATTCAAAATATTTATTGTCCATCAGAAATTTAAATGATTTTTTATCATCTCTAATCGCATTAAGTGTCGCTAGAAGTTCGGGGTAGCCATTGTTCACTAACCAATTAAATCCATCTGTATCTTGGTTTACATACTTGGTGAACATTTCAATGGCGTGTGTTGAATAATGTTTCATGTATTAAAATTTAATTTGTAAACGTAAATTAAGTTGCCGGTTCGTTAAGTAATTTGGTACTGCATATTTTGTGCCAGTTACATCTTGTACCCATGTGTAAGATACCGTATTTTGGATTGCAAGTAAATTAAATACTTCAACAAAAACCCACATATCCTTTAAATGATTGAATACATTTTTCCTTTTAAATTCTCTTGTCTCTTTTAAAATATTAAATGCAAAACCAGCATCAACTCTACGATAAGGAGGCATCGTTAAAATTTGTTGGTAACGTAAATGGGTTGGTGGACCAAAAGGACGACCAGTACCAAACTGTAAATTTAAATTGAATTTGCACCAAGGTAAGCTTGGGATATAATCTTGGAAAAACATTCCAAATGTAATGAGTTGATTATTTGGACGAGGAATATAACGGGGATCTATTTTGATACTATCTTTTTTAACCTGATCAAATGTAACACCTTTCACTATTTGACCTCCTTCTTTATTAAAATATTCATAATAAATATTATCAGTCGAGTATTCGTAGCTTTTCATGATTCCCATTGTAGCCCAGCTCTCAACACCTTTTACAAACTCACCGTTAATTCTGAAGTCGGCCCCCGTTGTATAACCTATAGAATTATTATTGGCAAAATATCTGATTCTTACATTATCAATTTCGTATGGATTTACAGATGTCAAATCTTTATAATATCCAGCCATTATTAATTTAAATGGTCTTTTCCACATATGAAAATTATAATCTGCCGTTAAAACATATTGCATTGATTTTTGAGCTTTCACATCTTTATTAATTGTACCGTCAATACCCCTTAACTCTCTATAAAAAGGAGGTTGATAATATAAGCCGGTTGAAAATTTTAAAAGCAAATCACGTTTCCAATTTGGTTTAAAAGCAACAGTTATCCTTGGTGAAACTACTAATTGTTGATTAACAGTCCAATAATTTCCTCGAGCACCGGCGGTAAAAATAAACAAACTCGAATCTCTTAAGTGTAAAGTTTGATTAACTTGTGTATAACCCTGTAAACGTTGACTGGGAAGGTTAATGTTAGTCTTGTAAGCATCTGTAAGGCTTATTGATGTTGGACTATAAGGTGTAACAAAACCAGCTGAATCTGTCATGCGCCACTCGCTTAATTTATCCTGAATTTGTTCAACTTGATATTTAGCACCCCAAAGCCATTCACCATTATTTCTTAAATACTTGGTTCCTTTATGTTCAAGGTTGTAAACATTAGCAGTTAAATAATTTCTACCATTCTCAATGTAAGTACCAATCCCTTTGTTGTATGCTACTTGTCCAAAATTTGGTTGACTTAAATCAGCCTGTAATTGATCGATATAATATTGGCCTTGTATAGTATATATCTCTTGCTCATTTGCTCTGTATGCAGATGAAATAAATTTAAGTTTAATATCTTTTCTAGGTTTGTAAGTTGCACTCACACCAGCCATAAATGTTTGGTAATCCATTGATTCTTGTCCATTAAAATAAATCGCTAAACGCATTGCATTATTTACTGTACCAAAATTTGTTTTACTGGAATCGGGTATAACCAAGTATTTATTGCTGGCAATATTTCCCAAAAACTCAATTTTTAATTTTGGGTTTACATCCATCGTTACAAAACTTTGAACATCCAATGCGCTTGGTCGGTATTCGCCTTTAGTATCAAGCGTATTTAAGAGATAAGTATTTGTTTTGTATCGCGCCCCTATGCTCCATGCAAATAAATGATTTGCAGAAACATCTTCTACCTGAACATTTCCTCCCAAAAGACTGGCAGATGCATTTCCAGAAAACTTTAGTGGTTTGCGATAAGTAATATCCAATACACTACTCATTTTATCACCGTATTTAGCTTCAAATCCACCTGCCGAAAAATTTATATTTTGAACCATGCTTGGATTTGCAAAACTTAAACCTTCTTGTTGTCCACTTCTAACCAGGAAAGGACGATACACTTCAATATCGTTTACATAAACTAAGTTCTCATCAAAATTCCCGCCTCTTACGCTATAACCACTGCTTAATTCGTTATTGCTACTTACACCAAGTTGTGTTTTAATAAGATCTTCAATGTTACCTGATGCAGAAGGAAGTTGAAAATAATTTTTTGGATCGATATGAATTACCTCTTCAGCGCGACCCTTGGTATCTGTAACTTCAACACTTGATAATTCATTTTTAAATTTAAGTGTAAGGGATAATGTAAACAATTCATTTTCTTTGAGAAAAATAGATTTAGAAATGGAATTGTGATTAATAGAATTAAATATAACAGTAACTGTTTTATTTGAAGGCACAGTTAATTTGTATTCTCCTTTTTCATTTGAAAAAGTTGAATATTTAGATTCTTCCTTAATTCCTATACTCGCGTTCTCAATCAAGTTACCTTCAGTATCTTTTAATATACCTGTTAATGTTGCTGTTTGTGAATAAAGAATCCCTGAGGTTGAGAAAATTAGAAAACTTAAATATTTTAAAATATTGCGCAATTGAATATTAACGAAAATAAGGATTATTTATTTTGCCAAACATGTATTATTAATAAGGCAATTATTATAGGTTTCTATATATGCTTTGAAATAAGTATTAGCCTTACTAAAAGCACTATTTGGCATTAGATTATAGGATAGAGTGGAGTCTGAGCGATAATTGTAAGCCGTTTTTAATTCATAGTTATTGAAATTGAAAAGAAAAGTGTCGTTCAACATAAAATGGGTTGAACTAGTATAATAAGATATATACCTGTTTTCTGTATTTTTAAAAGTGTTGCCAAAGCTGAAAAATGATTTATTATAACCCAAATAATTTAAAACACTTGGCATAATATCTATTTGCTGAAAAACTTTATCATAATTTCCTTTTAAACTATTATCAGCTTTATAAAACAAGATAGGAATAGAAAACTGGCCTATATTATTGCTGTAAAAAGGATGACTACTAATACTACAATGATCGGCGGTTAAAACAAATAAAGTATGATCGAACCATTTTTGTTTTTTAGCTTCATCAAAAAATTTTCTAAGTGCATAATCTGCATAGCCAATGCTTTCAAGGTTTTCAAGTTTTCCTTTAGGAAATTTATTTTTGTATTTATCAGGAATCAAATAGGGGTGATGAGAACTTAACGAAAAAATGGAAGAGTGAAATGGCTCTTTCATTTCATTCATTTTATTGATGGAATAATTATAAAACTGTTCATCCCAGATCCCCCAAAAACCATCAAAATCTCTATTGTTGTTATATTCATTCATACCGAAATACTTTTCATAACCAGCTTGAAAAGCATAACTATCAAAATTCATTGTACCATTAATTCCACCATGAAAAAATGCTGTAGAATAACCAGAGCCCTTTAAAAGTGAAGCTATTGAGGCATATGCATCTCCTGCATAAGTGCTGTTAATCATGGGATTTTCCATTAAAGAGGGCATTGAAGATAAAATAGCCGGAATTCCTTCAATAGATTTGTGCCCGTTAGAATAGGCATTGGTGAAGGTGAGAGATTGACCCATTAAACTATCTAAAAAAGGTGTATAGCTTTTTAGTTTGCTTAATTTGGTATATTCTTTTGAAAAACTTTCAAGAATGATGATCACAACATTTTGTTTTTGAAAAGAGTCCGTTTTAAAAACATGAACTGGATCATATATGCTTTTTATCGAATTATTTTTGAAATCAAAATCCAATTTTTTTAATTCATCTTTTTCTAATGATTTTATTATTGTGAATGGACTATTTACAACTAAACTAATATTTTGTGGTTCTACGTATTTTCCTGCATCTACAACATCAATCGGAATCAATTGGAAACCACCCCTGATGCCTATCGCTGTTAATGAACACACCAATAGAAAGCTAAATAAAAGTGTAACAGTATTTTTACGAGAGTATGTATAATGAACAGTTTTTAATTTGATCCTTTTGTAAAACACAATGATTAAAAAAAGCAGCGCTAATAAAATCAATAATAAATACCAATAATCTTTGATATACTGTGGCAAAAGCTTTAAGATATCTGTTTGTCCACTTGCTTGTTTTAAAATATCTGCAGTAGATCTTTTTTTAATATATGGATAGTAAGCAATATCAATCAAATTAAAAAGAATGAAAACGGCATTAAAAAGTATGTAAACCCAAAGAAGTGTTTTTTGGTATTGCTTAGAACCAATAAAATTGAAAGGAAGAATTGATAGAAGAATAAACAAGCTATTGCAAGTGAAAATACTGAATGTATCAAATCGGAGTGCACAAATATTTAGCCAAACAAAATCAGATAAATTAATTGAACTAAAAAAACGGTAATTGAAAAAGTAGAAAAGTAAGCGACAAGTAAAGTAAACCAAATAAATTAAAAGTAAACGTTTAACAAGGGCAAGTAATTGGGAAATATATTGATTTAGCACGTTTTAAATTTATGCTAAATTAAGGTTTTAAAACAAAAAAAAACCACCTTTTGGTGGTTTTCTAATTACTTTGGATTAGTAGTTTCAGTCTTTTTTGCTTTTTTATCGCCAGGTAAACCCTTCTCATTTATCGCCATTCTTGTTCCCGATTTTTTAGGCTCTTCTGTTTTTGTTTTCGATTCAACTTGAGCTGTTCCATCAACATTCGCAGTTGGTTTTGCTGTTCCTGTTGGCTTTGTTGATTCTACCGGTTTAGTTTCTTTTTTTGTTGTTTCGGTTTGAGCATTTGTTGTTAAAGTTAAAGCAACAAGTGCGGCCGTAGTAAAAAATATTTTTTTCATTTTGTTAGATTTTGAGATTAAAGTTAATCATTAATTCTAAACCTGATACCAAACTTTATTTTTTAACTTATTTTAAAAGTTCTAAAGCTTCTTGAATAGAAATCAATTCATCTTTAAAAGTAGCAATGATGAAAGCATCTGTGAAGCCCTTGGCTTCAAGTTCTTTTCTGTATTTTTCCGCTGCGTCGTATCCCGAAAAACTACCTGTTGTAAACCTAACATTTCCGGTAGTTGTAGCTTGCTTTTCTAAATCTTGAAGATCTTTATATTTTTCTTCTGCAGCTGCAACTTGGCTTGTTCGTTTGTTTGGACCTAACTGAATTTTAAATGTCACTAGTTTTTTATTGACCGAACTAAACATTTTATTTTCATTCATATCTTCCTTATATCCTTTTTCTACGGTTGCTTGAGTTTTATTCATCGGGATCCGTTTACCACCTTTATATGCAGTCACAAACGCATCACTATATCCCTGTATAACAAGATCGGCTCTAACCTGCGCAGCTTCCCCAATTGTTTTAAATCCTTTTGTAACATATCTATAAGAATTTTCTCCCGCTTTTAATTCTAAAACACCGGCACTTGTATTAAACACACTCGAAGAAATTTTGTTTTTAAATGCACCCAATTGCACACGATAAACAATATCGTCTTTACCAAATGTTTCTGCTTGTGTGTTTTCAATATTATTTTCGGTGTTAATACTATTAGGGTTTTTATTATTTACATTCGTATTAGCAACAGCACTTGTATCATTCGTTGTTTTTAATTGAAGATCTGTTTTTTCTTCTTTTTCTAATAATTTTGCTAAATCAGTATCTGAAATACGTTCAATTTTTTTGCCTTTAATTCGCGAAATGGCAGCATCCTTATATCCCATTGTAGTAAACTGATCCCGATGTTTAACCGCATTTTTTACTTTTTTGAAACTTCCTGATGTATAAACAATAGTTGTGCCATCATCTAAAGTAGTTGAATTGATATCACCAATACTTAATAAAAACGACATCTCTTCACTTGGAATGGAACCGGCATAACGTACCAGCTCTACCGTATACATTTCCTGATCCTTCTTGTTTAAATCTAACTTATTTTTGGTTGAATTTAAGGCAAAAGCATTTCCAATATATTCAGTAGTTGTATTCATATCGGTTGAATCATTCATGTATTGATCATACCACTTTTTCCAATAATCATCTTTTATAGCAACACCTTTAGCGTCAACAATTGAACCAGGAGGTGTTTCTAATTCATTGTCTAAGTAATTTGGAACTCCGTCTCCATCTGTATCTTCAGGACATCCATCCTTTGTTACTTTTGCTTCTTTTGGAGTTCCCTGGCACTTGTCGTTCCAATCAGTAACGCCATCTTTGTCATAATCAGAAGAATCAATTGCAAGCCAATCCATTTTTTCGTACGCATCTGTTGGTTTTTTCTTCTTCTTTTGAATTGGTTTGGCAATCATATCATATTGAATAGAAAGAGAAGTGTATGTAAATTTATCTTTGGATTTATTTCCACCGTTTTTTTCAGTTAACCCGTCAATATAATCAGTTGCAGTAAAATAATATTGAAAATTCATTTTGGCATCAATTCTGTCAGTTACTTTCATGATAAAGCCAACCCCAATTGGCATAGCAAAAGAACGTTCCGCATATTTACCAAAAAGATTCACGTTACTTTCTCTTACATCTGTTTCATATATATAATCCCTTTTTAAATTAATTGCATTTTGTGCATTTGGTGAGCCTTCAGGCATATTTTTAATACTTCCATCTTTCCAGTAGTAATAAGTGTTTCCATTCTTATCCTTTAAATCTGTTTTGCTTAAAAACTCGAAGCCTGTTATGCCCAAAGAAACAAATGGTCTAACTTTATATTTATCAGGAATAAAATTACCGAAATCATAAAGAAGATTAACACCACCGGCTCTTATTTCAGAAACGAAATTAATATTACGTGTTGGTGATCTTTCGTCCGCTCCGAGTTTACCAAACATAACATTAAAATTCAGTTGCAAGTAACGGGTTAATCTTTGAGAGAAATTGAGATCAAAAGCATAACGTGCAGTTGTAAAAGACTGCAAATGTTTTTGATAAACGTCACCGTCAAATCCCATTCGGCCAGCTCCAATACCAATTTTAGGTTTCATAGCCTGGTCTAAGGTATTGAAGGATGAATCTCCTTCTTCCGGTTTGATTAAATCTTCTTGGCCTTCATGATAAAGTCCTTTAGCAAAAACTGTTTCAGTTGGAATGACTTTAATATTTAAATCTTTATATAGGGAGTCGCCTACTTTTTCAGGCCCCTTATATTTTGACCAAGGTTCAGGTTCATTAATATAATGCTGTAGGAGTTCTTCGGGGCTAAGTTTGTCTAAAGGCGAAGAAGAAGTATCCTGTTGGGCTTTAGCATAACAAGATACTGTAATTAATATTAGAACAGCTAACCTTTTGAACATATTGATATGGTAAAAATAGGAAAATTATTTGAACCATTTTTGATTTGTTAACATTAATCCTTCTTGAACTGAAATTCTTTTCGAGCCATTATAAGCAACAACAAATGCAGAGTTTATAGATGATTTAATGCCCTCTCTTTGATCATGTGCACTTTTATATTCAGCGTGGTTACCGATCATAAATTTATTTAATCCACCTTGCATTTCGCTAATAATATTTCCTTTTACTTTAAATTTCCTTGCCAATACCTGAGCTGTTACTGCGCTATTAGAAAAAGCCCCGATTTGTACTCTATAATTAATACTACCGGCTTTATTTTCGGTTACTGTATTTGCGGTTGTTTCAGTAGTATTTGTCGTGTTATTGTCTACAGGAGTTGTTGTAACAGTAGGTGTAGTAGTTTCTGTTTTAGCAACAGTTTCTGGAGTTGTAGTATTCGTATTTGCAGGAACTTCTGTTGGAGTAGGAACCGCTGAAGGTGTTGTTTGTGCTATATTTTCAGCAGATGGTGTATTTGGCAAAGTTACAACTTGCATAATAAATTTCTTGCTCTGATCGTTTGCTAAATAAGAAAACTCACCATTCATATTCACCATTGATTGACTTCTGCCACTTAATAAATATGAGATTGTAATTTCCTCTTTTGAAGGTAAGGTTACCCAAACAAATTTTACTTTACCATCTGCAACTGAGAATGAACTTTCAGAAGTACTCACTGATTTAGCAGTATATCCGCTTGGAAGTTCATCTGTGTACTTTGCAAAACCTTTTATTGAACCTTTAGTAATCTTCAATTCTATTAAGTGCTCGTCTGCATTACTCCCGTCTTTAATGTACCTTAAAACAGTTACATTTCCTGGAGGCTCATCATTTAAACTTGTTGTTGATGTAGTTGTTGTTTGTTTATTTTCTTCAACTGGTGGAGTGGTTGGTGTAGGAGTAGCAGCTAAGCTAGGTGTTTCCGGGGTTTGCGTTGGTGTAATTGGAGCTGTTGTATTAGTAGCTGGAGTTTCAGTTGTGGTATTAGCTGCTGTGGCATCAGCATTAATACTTATTTCTACAGGAGGCATTTCCACAACTTGCTTTGCATTATTTTCTACATAAGAGAATTTGCCGCCTATTGTTTTAACACCGCTCAAACTATTTTCAGCTTTTAATTTGAATTTAACTATCACTTCATCTTCGGTTGGTAAAGCAGGCCATACCCATTTTACAATACCTGGTGTAAAACTAAAATTACCACCTTTACTTTCAACTTCAGTGGCAATAAAGCCTTCAGGCATTTCTAGTTGAAGTTTGGCAAAACCACCAAGGCCACCTTTTTTAACTTTAACTTCAATCTCTACTTCCGAACCTGGTTGCATGTTTTTTGGGAAGTTACCCGATACGCTTATTCCGTCTGCATTTGAGAAAATTCCAATTAGGAAAAATAGAATAGCGTTAAATGAAATAATTAAAATTTTTATCATGTTACTAAAATACTTGATTAAGAACTACGTGTTTTTTACGCAACCCCTATTTTAGTAACAATGAAATGTTAAAAGCTTGGAGGGTTATAAACAACCAGTTCTGCCGCCATCAACAGGTAAATTAATACCATTGATGTATGATGCACTTGGACAAGCTAAAAACGCCACAGCACTTGCAATTTCTGATGCTTCAGCAAATCTACCCAGCGGAATTTCATGTAGCATTTCTTTCTTTACACTTTCATTCGTTGCATTTGTTTTCAACGCTTTGTTATCAATGATATTACTCAAACGTTGTGTTGCAGTTGCACCTGGGAGAATATTGTTCACAGTAATATTGAATTTACCAAGCTCGTTCGCCATTGTTTTTGACCAGTTAGCAACTGCTGCTCTAATCGTGTTGCTTACACCTAAATTTGGCAAAGGTTGTTTTACGGATGTAGATATTATATTTATAATACGCCCGTACCCAGTGTTCTTCATCCCATCAATACATGCTTGTGCTAAAATGTGATTACAAATTAAATGTTGGTTAAATGCTAAAATAAACTCTTCCGTTTTAGCAGAATGAATTGCACCTGCAGGTGGGCCACCGGTATTATTTACAAGAATATTTACTGCGCCATTTCTTTGGATAAAGGCATCCAATAAATCTTTTAATTTAGTAGTATCGTTAAAATCCACACACAAATATGAATGAATTTGATTTTCGGAAACAGGCAACTCACTTTTTGTTTTTTTAAGCGACTCTTCGTTTCGCGCTACAAGCGTAACATTACAACCGAGTATAGCTAACTCCATTGCTACTGCTTTGCCTATGCCTTGTGTGCTCCCGCAAACAATTGCTCTTTTATTTCTTAAATCTATATTCATAGTATAAAAGTATTATTTTTTATTCGGAACTATAATTATTCAAAACTCAGTTTTAGTATATCATTTATTAAAGAGGTCTCAAATCCCCTGCTAATTGCATATTGCATCACCTTGTATTTCTTTTTATAATCTATTTTTTCTTTGCTTTCCTTTATTTTTCTCGTGATTACCTTTTCTAATACTTTATAATATTCATCAGAATCTATTTGTTTTAAAGCTTTATTTATAGAATAATCACTCACTTTTTTTTGTTTCAATTCTATTTTTATTTTATTCTTTCCCCAATATTTTATTCTAAACTTTCCACTTGGCTAAATTTTTTGACAAAACATCCGCTCTGTTCTTTATGATTTCATTGGCTATCAATAAACTCTCTGCATTCAATAATGAACTTAGAATAGTCGTTTTTCCTCCTGGGGCCGCGCATAAATCTAATGCGCTAATCATTTTATCAAAATCTACTAATTGTTTTAAAGCATATTCAATAAACATTGACGAAGCTTCTTGAACATAATAGCAGCCCGATTGGAACAAAGGATCAGCGGTAAATACAGGTCTATGATCCAAATAATAACCAGCTTGTGTCCATGGTACTTTATTATCTAATTTAAACTCAAGATCGGCAGGTTTAAAAGGATTCAAACGAATGGAAGTTGGTGATTTTTGATTTTCATGAATTCTAATAAAAGCTTCCTCTTTAAAATTAGATACAGATTTCAAACTGTTTAAAAAATCTTTAGGAAAGAAAGACATGATGAATCAATTATAAATAAATTTGACCGTGAAAGAAACGGAGTACAAAGTAAAGAAAATAAAGCTGAGTTTGCCAGTTGCTATCGAAAAGATAAAGAATTGGTGTGCTTACCAGGAGAGGTCACATTATGAAACTCGAAATAAATTATTTGATTTTGGTTTGTATACAAATGAGGTTGATGAAGCCATTTCAGTTTTAGTTACCGAAAATTTTTTGAATGAAGAACAGAGCGGATGTTTTGTCATACAATTTAGCCAAGTGGGGTAATTGCAATCATGTTGTGACTAACAATGAAACAAATTCATTTTCAGGCATAAACAATTTGTTTGAGGTTGTATTGGTTGATGCACCTTGCAGTGGAAGTGGTTTGTTTAGAAAGCAACCTGAAGCAATTAACGAATGGAGTA
>JABDBZ010000058.1 GCA_013288385.1 Bacteroidota bacterium | reverse complement strand
AAGTTTTGACTCATCTTTTATTTATTTTGTTACATTTGGCAAACACAAAAAAACATCTATTCATATGAAAAAAATTATTCTACTTTTTTGTTCTCTTTTTATTATAAATTTTGCATCAGCTCAATCGTGCGAAGATGCTTCTGTTGAGTTGTGGGCAAATGTTCAAACATCGCCTCCAACAGTCACTTTAAATTGGGTTAGTGTTCCAACGGCGACAAACTATTCCATTTCAAGAAAATTAAAAGGAGGTACATCCTGGACAGCTTTGGTAACTGGTCTTTCAGGAACAACCACGCAATATGTAGATAATACAGTTTCTGTTGGTACAAGTTATGAGTATTTAGTTGTAAGATCTGCTCTTACAGGCACAACTAGTTTTAATGGGTATGGTTATATTAATTCAGGGATTGAAGTTCCGGTAACAGAATACCGCGGAAAATTAATTTTATTGATTGCTAATACATTCAGCACAACTTTGGCTGCAGAAATTAAACGTTTACAAGGCGATTTAGAAGGGGATGGTTGGGAAGTGTTAACCGATTATGTTAGTCCTACCGCTTCTGTGACAACAGTAAAAGCAATGATTACAACAACGTACAATTTAGATCCTATAAACACAAAAGCTTTATTTTTATTAGGTCATATTCCTGTTCCATACAGTGGAAATTTTGGTCCTGATGCACACCCTGATCACCAAGGCGCTTGGCCCGCTGATACTTATTATGGGGATATGAATGGAACATGGTCAGACAATGTGGTTAATGTTACTTCGGGTTTGCCGGCGCGTACACAAAATGTTCCGGGTGATGGTAAATTTGATCAGTCTTCAGTTGTTACAGGTGTTGAATTGGAAGTTGGTCGTGTAGATCTTTCTAATATGACTTCATTTACTTTAACTGAAACGCAACTCACACAAAACTATTTAAATAAAGATCATAATTATCGCGTAAAACAATTTACACCAATTAAACGAGCGGTGATTGATGATAACTTCGGTTACTTTAGTGGTGAGGCTTTTGCTGCAAGTGGATTCAAAAATTTTGGACCATTAGTAAAACCAAGCAATGTAATTTCTGCTGATTACGAAACTACAATGGCTGCTAATACAAGTTACCAATGGTCGTACGGTTGTGGTGGTGGAAGTTTTACAAGTGCAGGTGGAATTGGTGTTACAACTGATTTTACAACATCTAATTTAGGTGGAGTATTCACCATGTTATTCGGAAGTTATTTTGGAGATTGGGATGTAACAGATAATTTTTTACGCGCACCATTATGCCAAGGTAGTATTTTAACAAATGTTTGGTCGGGCCGCCCACATTGGGTTTTACACCATATGGGTTTAGGTGAGCCAATTGGTTATAGTACACGTGTAACACAAAATAACACAGGATTGTATTATTACAGTTATGCGGATAATTTTATTGGTATTGCTTTAATGGGCGATCCAACTTTGAGAAACGATGTTGTTTCTCCAGTATCCAATGTAGTAGCAACTAAAGCCAGTTATAATTGCAATATTAGTTGGAGTGCATCAACACAAACGAATGTATTGGGTTATAATATTTATATGAAAAATGATACGAATAAAACGTATACGAAAATAAATTCAACTTTAATTGCGGGTACAACTTACACTGATAATTGTTTGATTTACCTTGGTATTTATAAATACATGGTACGTGCTTTGGTTTTAGAAAACACACCAAGTGGCACCTATTATAATTTGAGCGAAGGAATTGCTGATACAGCAATGAACACCGTTAACCTAACTATTTATGCAAATGCAGGCGCAATTTATTCGGGCACAAGCAGCGCAGTTAATTATACATGTGCTGCAACAGGTGGTACAGCTTTTGCGTGGAATTTTGGTGATGGAGGAACAAGTAATTTACAAAATCCCTCGCACACATATACAGCAAGTGGAAATTACACAGCTACAGTTATAGTAAGTAATGGTTGTAATTCGGTTACATTAACAGTACCTGTTGGTTTAACTACAGGTTTAATGGGAACATTTACTGATAATAATGTTTCTGTTTTCCCTAACCCAAGTAAAGGAAAAATTAATGTGACTATAAATAATTACGATTTGTTTGATGTACAAGTTTTAAATATTGCAGGCCAAGTGGTTTATAAAGATCACACGGCTTTAAATAATAAAGAAATAAATTTAGAAGGTTTACCTAAAGGATTATATTTATTACAATTAAAAGATAAAGACAATGCTACGATCAATAAAAAGATTGTGATCGAATAAAAACAAAATTCATTATTTTAAAAAGAGCTTGTGGTTAACAAGCTCTTTTTTATTTTATATAATTTTCGAAATATTTACTTTTGTATTATATAAAAAATTTATCACATGAAAAGCAATTTAATTTATCTCATTATGGCGCTTATTACCGGAGCTCTTATTCCAATTCAAGCTTCTACAAACGCAGCGTTTAGTAAGAGTATTGGCAACCCTTATATTACAGGCCTTATGGTTTTTATTGTTGGCTTAGTTGGCATGATCATCTTTGCTCTTGTTTCAAGAGTGTCAATGCCTACAACACAACAATTAGTTTCTGCACCGCTTTATGGTTATCTCGGTGGTTTAATTGTTGCTACTTATGTTGTGATGATCACCATTTTGGTGCCGCGAATTGGGGTTGGAACAGCAATTGGTTTTATTGTAACCGGACAAGTTTTATTTGCCGTTATAATAGATCATTTTGGGTTATTTAATGTTGCTGCGCGCGCAATTGATGCCACTCGGTTTGTCGGCGTACTGTTGATTGTGGGCGGTGTTTATTTGGTTATGAAAAAGTAAGCTTAGCTAAACAATAACTTCAATGCAAAATTTATTGCACTTTTTTTGTAATGGAGATATTCTTTAAGTTTACAATTGCCATCGTTTTTTTATTTGTTTGATATTCTGTTATCAAAAACTTTTTTTCATTTGCATCAACGCTTTTCATTTCTTCAAATTCAATACTATCTAAACAGCTTGCGAGCACTAATGATTCTTTAAATAATAATTTATAGTTTTTATCGAATACTAAGATCAAATATCCAATTTCTTCGCCAGCGCCACACATGCCCATGACGTATGATCGGGATGCATAATTATATTTCAGCAATACTTTTGTTTGAATGCTGTCTCTTCTGAATTTTATTAGTTCAAAAGTATTTTCTTTAATTCCGATTTTACTGAGGTCAATTTTTTTTAAACCGGTATTTGAATTAAAACATAAGTATTCACTGGTATAATATAAATTTAATTCATTTGTATTAAGTGTTACACTATGAGTCTCTTTTTCCTTTTCCCATGTGCCTTCATTTTTTGATTTCAGAATAAATTTTTCAGAATAGCCATTTAAGTTTTCATATTGCTCAACTTGATCCCAAAAACTTGTATTATTATTTCGTAATAAAAAATTAAGGAGCGTATCTTGCTTTTCCTTTGCGTCAAATTTATAGAGTGTAAATCCAGTACCGTAACTATAAATACCCACCAAAGGAATATGTTTTTCTGATTTTTCTAAACTATAAAATCCCTTTACCGAATAAATGGCTGTGTTAGCATCTGAGATACTAAAAAAATTGAGATGAATGGTAATCTCTTGTTTATTGTCGATTTTACCTTTAAATGTTTTTTGGTTCGTCAATACTTTTTTCAGACTTATAGAAGTATCCGAATTTTGTGATGCGTTTTGACCAAAGCATTTTATACTTGATAAAAGACAACTGAAAAAGAGTATTAGAATTATGCAGTGGGTTTTTAAATTCATTTTTTATTTTATATCAATCAATTGTATTACAATTTTTGTGCTGTCAACGTTAATGTATTCGAGTCTTACAAAACCGTATTCAGGATTATAGTAGCTCTTTAAAAATGTTTTCATTGTTTTATTTCCTAGGTCTGCCGTTCCTGTTCCATTGGTTACCCTACAATTAATTTTGCCTAATGGAGTTGTTAAAGTTTCATCCACTGATTTAATATACTCGTATTTAATAGTTATTGTTTCCTTACGATCTATCCAACGAGGATCTAACCAGAAACCGCCAACATCTAATGTCCATGTCCAACGTTTTATATTTTCGTCTAAATAATAAAACGGAAAAGGATTTAATTCTAAAATTTTAAAACCATAATCTCTTGGTGGATGCATCCATAGATTTTTTTTATTGTCAATAACTCCTGATGCTCCATCAAGCCATGAAAAATAATCTTTTGGATTTCCATTTTTATAAAGGTAATCGTAGCTAAAAACAGTTTGGGTCCATTTGGGATCTTGCTCAGCAAAAGAATTTAGCCAATCAGTAACAATTATTTTTATTTTATCTATTGCACTGTCAGATGGATTTTCGTAATCAGTTAAATTCATTGGATTTTTACTAGTCAAATCTGGTTTCATTATGTCACCTTTCATTAAAAATTTCTTTTTGGCACCAGACTTGTCTAGGTAGTAATAGTCGTATATAAGAATCCTATTTTTCTTATATGAAATATTATCTAAAGAATATCTGCTTTGGGAAGTGTCTGAGTAAATTGGACTTTCATAATACAGACCTGAATCGTAAAGTAATTCTTGAGAAAGCAGCAGCCCTACTGAAATTATATTTAAGAGAAAAAAGCAGATTACTTTCATCACGTTTTTAATCTATAAAATTTGACTGTCAGTAAAGTTACCCGGTTATACTTTTTATTTCTTTAAATTCTTTATCATTGTATAAAACAGTTCGGGTACAAATATTTGTCCAGTATGTATTCTTTAGAATTTTTCTAGGTTTGTGAGAACTACTGTTTTTATCATTAGAACCATAAACAATATATTTTTTACCTACTTCGAATCCAAAACCACAATCACCACCACCTGTTCCGGTTATAATTGTAAGTGTATCGTTTTTAAATTCGCCTTTATGTTTGTGAACAACTACGATGGTGTATTTAACTTCCGTTATTTCAAACGGCATAGAATTTGTTGTAGTATCCTTCGTATTGATCATTTCTTTTGAAATAACTTTTCCTGTTATTACAATGTCAGAATTTTTTATGGCATCTTTTACGGTTGCTTGAGTTGGACAATCACAAGCTATAATCTGATTGAAGATGCTTGTGAAAATGAGAGTAATTAATGTGAAAAGTTTTTTGGTCATGGGATATTTTTGTTTGAGCATATTAGTTAGAACTTTCTGCCTACTTAGTACAATTGTTTGTATAGCGGATCATTTTTTTCTATATTTTTCTATAGGCTTCAGAACGTATTCAGGAAAAATACTTTGTCGAACTGAAAAATATTTGTCATTATTTAGATCTAATAGTGTTCTTACCGCGCCTGATTGAGTCCATTTAACAATGCTATTCGAATATTCGGACTCTTCTTTTTCTACCTTATCCATAATATCCTTAGAATTTTGATAATATTGTGTAAGCGTGTTGATCTTTATTCCGTACTCTCTTAATTCTTCAAGTAGCTCACTTGTGAATTCAATATTCTTTTGTTTCTCAGGAAAATTTAAATCTAAGAAGGCTTGTAAATTATCTAAATTAAGTTCAAGATCAGTATTTAATTGTCCTTTGTTGTTCGTGGCCTGACTAATTAAATTGCTTCTATAATCAGACACGTCATTTTTGAGTTTTTCAAATTGTTCATCAGCTTCTTCTAATTTTGCACTGATTCTAGATAATTGTCTTTTAAATTGTTTAGGTATGTCGTCAATTTTTTTGTAAGCAAGTTTGTGCTCTATTTCTGCCCATGCGTGCATTAATATTGTTCTAATTTGAATTTCGACTTTAAGATCTTTTAGATTTCTGTAATTAGGGGAAGATAGCCAGTCATTTTTAATTTTGACAATAAAATGGAATGAACGGTATCCAAATTCATTAGGTTCTAGTAGTGTTTCTTTATTCTGAGATTCAATAACATCAAACTCTTTTTTAATAACATCACATATTTTAGGAATGTCTGATTGATAATAACAAATTATTCGTATCCCACTTATATCTTCGATTTGGTCAAAAGGTAAATTGTAATTTTTTCTTTTTATTTTCTCGACAAATGACCCCATGTCTTTTGTTCTATATGTAACACTTAAAAATGGTATTTTTTCTTCTTTTAAAAAGATATTTAAAGCCTGACTGACATTTGAGCCGAGGGATTCGTAATAATCCTTTTTATCATTAAATTGTTGTTCAATGATAGACGTATTTGTGTTTTTTCTTGTTTTAACCATATTCAATTTAACTATACTTTAGAAATTTCTTTATCACATAGCTCTCCTTTTGGATCGCTTAACGTGATTCCCTCAACCGTGTTAGGTTATTAAATATACCTATTTTATTATTAAGAATCAAACCCAAAACAGGGCCTATCTGGCACTTACATACAATTTGGGACAAATTAAAATTTTAAAAAATAAAATAAATTATTATGGAAAATAAATTGGTGAAAGTTGAATACCCTGTCGACTATTCTAACAAAGAACAATCTTTTTTAGAAAATGAAAAATACACAGCAAAGGCGATTTGGAATTTTGAATCAGGAAAGCTAATTTATATTACTGGCAAAGGCAGCTCTGATTCGCTCATCAATTCTAAATAATGGACGACCGTCTAATTTTAATTCTATGAATGTATACTTCATCAACTCTTCTACGAGTTCGTATAAAAAATAGTCGGTAACAATAAAGCCTTTATTAAGAATCACTTTATAGGCGTGTTCTATTTCTAAAGATTTGTGGTTTGAAATCGGGAAAACATATTTGAATTTAATTCCCAATATATCAGGTTCCATAACTTTATGAATTATTCCTAAAGATCCATGTTTGTCATAAGATAACTCTTTAACAATAGGTCTAAATTGAGGAATCGCTTTGAAAGGGGGTGTCATCAAAGCAAATGTAATAAATTAAGATAAAACTAATCTGGTAAATGTATTTCAGTATCATTAAAAATATATCCTTTAGGTTTTTTTAATTTCATAGCTCGTATCTCATCTCTTCCAATATAAGAAGCTCCGTTTATATTTATATTGGGCTGCAACTCAATTGATTTTTCATAATCCTTTAATGCATAATGATAATCCCCTAGCACTTGATAAATAGCCCCTCTTAAATTATAATCTTTCCAGTAAGTTCTTTCCATAATTAAAGAATTTAGTGCAGATAAGGCTTCTTTGTAATTCCCAGAAGCTATTTCTCCTAACGCTCTTTGAAAAAGTTTTTCTTCTTTTTCGTGTTGGTTAAATTTGTAGATAGAGTAAATCAATATGATTCCGCCTACAACTCCAAAAAATTCTAGCATTATCTGTGAAAATGGTAATAGTAGGTACCTATTCTGAGATTACAATTTCCACTAACACAATTATTCAAACTAAGATTTGTTGCGGAACAAGTTGACTTCATTGTAAACCATGGGTAGTCTCCTGCATAAAAATACCCTGAATTTATTCCCCAACACCATTGCGGATACGGAGACCATGTGAACGAAACCTTTGGATTATTATCAAGTTGTATAGAAAAACTACCCCCCGCATAAGTATTGGTATAATCAAAATACGTATCATGAACATTATCAATCATAGCAAATTCTGTATAGCTATATGTCGAAATTGCGGAAGAACCTCCGCAAGTCAATGAATTGGCAGGAACGGTAGTAAGATGCCAGTAATATATTGGATTACTTGTTACATAATTTATTATGCAGGTATAGATTTGAGAACTTATTGGATTAGCATACTCTCCTACCGTCTTTATTGTATCCAAATACCATTTACCTGAATACTGGGTAATGATTGTTGGGGTTGTAGGGGGATTTGTAGTTTGACTATTACTACTTGATGATTGAGGTGGAGGTGTTGTAGGAGCATTCTTTTTACAGCTTGTTCCTACTATGGAAACAATAGCTAAGAGCAAAATTATTTTTTTCATTTTGTTGGTTTTTTGTACCCAACGTCCTAAACAGTTGTTATATAAATAATCAGGCGTAGGACATTTAGCTACTTGCGAGGAAGGGACTGAGAAGCCCTATAAGCAAAATAACTAAAGCCTACGCCCTTTATGGACGCAAACGAATAGTTAGTCGTGCTTATAAGTGATGTGAAATTTCTCAGTTTTCCTCACCAGCGAACTAACGCTTGCAATAATATTATATCAAATTTACAAATTTATTTTGTAACCTTTTTGTCTCCTTTGCAATATAAGTGTATAATATAAAAACAGTTGACAAATGAATTTTAAATCATTTCCTCAACTCCTACACTATTTTAAAGATGAACAAAAGGCAGTCAAGTATTACGAAGCAATTCGTTGGAATGGAAATCCTACTTGTCCTCATTGTAAAGCAACTAAACCCTATGTGACCAATAGAGGTTATAAATGCTCTAACTCGGATTGTTACAAAAAATTTACCGTTAAGGTCGGCACCATCTTTGAGAATTCTAAAATACCAATGAAGCTTTGGTTTGCTGCGATCTATTTATGTACATCACACAAGAAAGGAATTAGCTCAGTACAATTAGCAATCGATCTCGGTGTAACACAAAAGACAGCATGGTATATGTGGCATCGTATCCGTGAAATGCTAAAAGCACAAGCGCCACAAATGCTCAGTAAAGAAAAAGTAATTGAAGCAGATGAAACTTATATTGGTGGCAAAGAAGAAAATCGACACAAAGCAAAACGTTTATCTTCACCAAAAACCGGACTTGCATATGATGGAACACAATACAACAAAAAGAAAGTTGTCATTGGTGTGATCGAAAGAAACGGAATGGTGATATTAAAACATATTCCGGATGCTAAGATGGAAAACACAAGACCATTTTTAGAAAATGCAGTTCCACTGGGCGCAAAATTAATGACAGATGAAGCAAGCGGATATAAAGGACTCAGTAGAAAATATAAACAACAAAGAATAAATCATACGTACAGAATTTATGTGAGAGGAGAAGTCCATACAAATACAATTGAAAATTTTTGGAGTCTTTTAAAAAGAAGTTTGTATGGAATTTATCATCAGGTAAGTGAAAAACATTTAGAAAGATATTTGAATGAATTTGCTGCTCGTTTTAATGCAAGAAATGTAAATGAATTTGAACGACTAGAGATTTTCTTAAGTAGAAGTGAAGGTGGTTTACTTTATAAAAATTTGACAGCAAATGATTAACTTTGATTATGGCTAAAAAGAAACCGGCAAAGAAAACAAAACCTAAAAAGAAGAACTCAAAACACACTGAGAAATTCTTTATAAAGGGATCTTTGGATGAGGTTCTTAAAGCTAGTGTTAAAGACAAATAAAGTCATAGCAATTCATTGCTATGTTTTATAGTACTATTTAATTTAAATTAACACCTGTATTTTAACATGCTGAAATACAATATGGTACAAAGATTAACATTTTCACGTTAAAATCATTAATTATCTTTATAATGAACAATTCGCTGTTAATAAGCTTGTAGGTATCACACAATGTGCAGTTTACAATGATAATAGTTATCAGTTTTTTAATGTGAATTAGTTCATATTTTTAACCAAAGCAGAATTCAGATATTAAGACTATGGCTAAGCCGATTAAAGAAACACCAGTTTTATCTGGTAAAGATGCGAAAGAATTTTTTCAAAAAATGGAAGAAGCAAAAAGCATTAAATTATCTAAACAAGAAGCTGATAAAATTAAAGAAAATTTTACCAAGCTATCTTCTATTGCCAAATTCTAAATTTATTTTTAAAGTATGCAATTGGACGGGATAAGCCTTATCCGGCTTACACCGGAGCATAGCATTAAACCGTTTGATTGTGATAATGAAGATTTAAATGATTTTTTCATAAATAATTGTGTTCATTATCAAAATGAACTTTTAGCAGTTACTTATATATTGGAAAATCATGAAAAGACCGTAGCGTTTTTCAGTATCCTTAATGATAAAATAGCATTGAAAGACGTAGGAAACCCTAATTTGTGGGATAAACTTTTTAGAGAAAAAATGCCCGAAAATAAAAGGTTTAATAGTTATCCTGCCATGAAAATAGGGAGATTAGGTGTCAATGTAGAATTTAAAGGTCAGAAAATAGGTACGGCAATTATTGATTACTTAAAAGCATGGTTTATTACAAATAATAGAACCGGTTGTAAATACATCACTGTAGACGCATATTCAGAATCACTGAATTTTTATAAGAAAAATAAATTCAACTTTTTAACCGAGAAAGATGTAAACAAAGATACGAGAGCAATGTATTTTGATTTACAACAAATCGCAAATTTAAATACACAGGTAGCAACAGAACCTCTTATAGACAGTTCTTCACTTCCAGCTCCAAGTAGTAATTAAAAAAATCCTTGTTAATCGACAGGGGTTTTTATTTTACACTAATTTTCATTAACTTAAAGTAGTTACTACTCGTTTTCGGGCGTTAGGTCGTGGGATTTATTATGAAGATAAAACAATGATCGGTCTGTAATACGTTCATTAAGTATAGGTGTGGTGGTAGTTTCAGCCGTTACTTCTATTTAAAAAGTGTTTAGCGTTTTTCTATTTTATCTAAACGGAACTCTAAATGTTTTGTCGTGTAGAGTTCGCTTTTTTAAAAATCCTACTGAAATCAAGCCTTCCCATCCTTTATTTGGGTGTCCCAAGTTGTATATAAGTGCCGCCTATCTGGGTATGATTTCTGAAAACGGATAAATACTCAAATAAAAAAATAATTTCTTGTGATAATTTATGGTTTTATTTTATTTCCAAAAATGTCAATGAAATCAATAGGTATAGGTCAAAAATGAAAAAGAAGAAAACATTCAATAGTTTGTAGTCATTTGTTGTCGACTTTAATCGCTTAGTATACGGCTCCCGGTTTTAAGTCGCCATACCTTTGTCTCGTCAAACAAATAGAATGGCCGTTCGATAAAGATTGACACCAATCCCGCCTTCGCAAAAAAGCTTCGGTGGGCAAAGAAAGTAAACAAGTAAATAATAACTAAAAACAAAAACAACATGAGCACAACTGTAAAAAACCGAGTACAATTAGTAGGTAACATAGGTAACACACCTGAAGTAAAAGCGTTCGATAATGGCAAATTAGCGAAGTTCTCGGTAGCAACTGCCGATTACAAAAAAAATAAAGATGGCGAGTTTATAACTGAAACACATTGGCATAATGTAATTGCATGGGGCAAGTTAGCTGAGGTAGCTGAAAAGTTATTTGTAAAAGGAAGTCAGGTTTTAATTGATGGTAAACTTACCACCAGTAACTACACGGATAAAGAAGGAAAAAAACGTTACGTTACCGAGATAGTAGCAAACGAATTAGTATTAATGAATAAAAAACAAGGGTAGGAAAAATAGCCACGGAGACACTGAGACACGGGTTTTTTAATCTAAACTCGGAAGAGCAAAAAAAATATAATTAGCCGCCCTTCGACAAGCTCAGGACAAGCTCGACACCAAGGCACAGTAAAATAGAAAGCTATCTAGCTAGAAAACAAAAAACCGTGTCTCTGTGCCTCCGTGGTAAAACTAACCAAGCAATTAAAATAAAAACAACATAGTAATTTAAAACAAATATATATGAGTACAGTAAAAAACAGAGTACAGATCGTTGGGAACGTAGGAAGTACACCAGAATTAAAAGTGATCAATAACACTAAATTAATGAAGCTCTCGGTAGCCGTTAATGAATTCAAAAAATACCGCAACGGCGAAACCCGCAACACAACACATTGGCATAAAGTTACCGTATGGGGTAAATTAGCTGAGCAAGTTCAAAAGCTAACGCAAAAAGGTACAAAGGTTTTAATAGACGGGAAATTAAAAACCCGTACTTACATTGATAAGTTGGGTAAAAAACAAACAATGACGGAAATTGTAGCTAACGAGATAGTGATTAATTATACGCCGCAAGCGGCTTAATAAAATAATTTGGTAAAAGAACAAAGTTTATACTATACCCGTAAGTATTGATAAGCTGTGTTTGATCTGTCCTCCTCCGTCAGCTGCGCCGCCACCTCCCCCAAGGGAGGATAGCAATGACGCCTAGCATCCAGTTAAACATTAAACTTTAGCGAAATAATTAAAATCTGGAGAAGCTTCCCCCCTTACATTTAAAACTCAACTTTATTGAGGCTTTTTTGGAGGGGGTGCCCGCAGGGTGGGGGAGGAATAATAAAAACATTTTGAAACTACAAACAAAAGTCTTCTGGTGTCTCTTAGTGCAAAAAAATAATCATTAACTTTAAAGCAATGTCATCATCTCTTTCTGAAGCAGCACTTATTGCAAGCAAGTTCATCAATCAAACGAACCGTCATGTTTTTTTAACCGGAAAAGCGGGCACAGGCAAAACCACTTTTTTAAAACACATCATCCAACACACACATAAAAAAGCAGCAATAGTTGCCCCAACAGGCATTGCAGCTATCAACGCAGGAGGAACAACAATTCATTCCATGTTTCAAATTCCTTTCGGGAGTTTTGCACCGGTTCAAAATTATCAGCAACAAGGCAATTCATTTATTCAACTGAACGATCGCAATGCGCTTTTCAAAAATCATCAGATGAATAAAAATAAACGAGCTGTACTTCGTGAAATCGAATTATTGATTATTGATGAAGTGAGCATGTTGCGTGCCGATATTTTAGATGCTATTGATGCTATTTTAAGATCTGTGAGAGGGAGAAGTTATTTATCTTTCGGGGGGGTACAAGTTTTATTTATTGGTGATATGTATCAATTACCACCTGTTGTAAAAGATGATGAATGGAGTGTATTACGCGAATTTTATAAGAGCATTTATTTCTTTGATTCGTTGGTACTGCAAAAAGATCCGCCGATATATATTGAGCTGGATAAAATTTACCGTCAAAATAATCCGGAATTTATCTCACTCTTAAATAATTTGCGGAATAATTGTGTTACCAAATCAGACGTTGATCTTTTGAATAAATATTATAATCCGAACTTCAAGCAAAAAGTAAACGATAATTATATTACGCTTACGACCCACAATTACAAAGCGACTAATATCAATAAGGATTTCTTGGCGGAATTAAAAAAACCATCTTTCTTTTATGAAGCAGAAATAAAAGATGACTTTGCGGATAATTTATTTCCCGTTGATAGAACGCTTGAATTAAAAGAAGGATCTCAAGTGATGTTTATTAAAAATGATCTCAGCGGAAATCAAAATTATTTTAATGGTAAACTAGCTAAGGTTATTAATTTAAAACCATCAGAAATTCATGTAGAGTTTGAAGATGGAAGAAAATTAAAACTCGAAAAATATACTTGGGAAAATAAACGGTATGCACTCAACCCCGTTACCAATGAAATAGGTGATGAAGTAATTGGTCAGTTTATTCATTACCCAATTAAACTGGCATGGGCAATAACTGTTCATAAAAGCCAGGGCTTAACTTTTGATAATGCGATTATAGATGTTGCTGATGCGTTTGCGCCCGGACAAGTGTATGTAGCGCTTTCACGTCTGCGCGATCTAAAAGGACTGATCTTAACATCTAACATTAATTTTAATAGCATTGCGAGTGATGATAAAGTAACTGAGTTTTCAAACACAAAAAACAACCAACAAAATATTAGTGAGCAGTTGGGTCATGAGACAGTAAAGTTTTTAAGATATTATTTAAATTATTGTTACGATTTTAATTGGCTTTATAATTCGTTGAACCGACATTACAAAGAATATTTTGAAGAAAATAAAAGCAAGCTCAAAGCGAAGTTTAAAGATTGGATGCAAGAGCTGGTTTTAAAAACAGCAGAAATTAAAACAAATGCCGATAAATTCACGAATCAAATAAATAACATTATTGATGGTGGAGGAGACAACTGGACAGAAACTTTGATGAAACGAACAAAAGATGCACAAGGTTATTTTGTTCCAATTTTGAAAAACGCTTCCACTTCTATTTTATCGCATTTAGAAAATTTGAAAGAGGAGAAAAAAGTAAAACAATACGCAAAGGAGTTATTGAACTTAGAGGTGATCTTTTTTGAACAAATTAAAAAAGTGGAGAAAGCTGTTGGTTTGTGTGATGCAATTATTAAAGGCGAAGAGTACACAAAAGTTCAGTATCAAAAATTAGTTCATGATGTTTCGCGGGAAGAAAAAATTGAGGAGAATTCATCAACCGTCAAAAGAGAGAAAAAATTAAAAGGTTTACCCAAAGAAAAAATAGATACCAAGCAACTCACATTCGATTTATATAAACAAGGAAAAACTATTGAAGAAATTGCGGTTCTCCGCAATTTTGCCATTACTACTATTGAAGGTCATTTAGCTTATTTTGTAGCAACAGGACAATTAAACGCGGCAGATTTTATTTCCCAGAAAAAAATAGATGACATTTTGAAAGTCGCCCAAAAATTAAATACAACTTCACTTAAATTAATAAAAGCTGAAATGAGTGCTTCTTATTCTTATGCCGATATTAAATTTGCGATGGCTGCGATGGAGCAAGAAAAGGGGTGATAATATAGAAATGCTATTAG
>JABDBZ010000057.1 GCA_013288385.1 Bacteroidota bacterium | reverse complement strand
TGAAAGAAGATAAAAATGGCATTACATTTAAATTGGATCCGGATGAAGATAACTTCTTAAAAACAAATGCAGAGGCATTATTGATTGCACAAAGTTTTGGTAGTATGGCACAATCTGGCAACCAAAGCGGTGTTGAAATGGGTGGCGGAAAATAAAACAGCAACAATTCGGTCTATATATCTGATCATAGCAAAAAACAAAATTGGAAGCATGATAGTATATAAAATCATGAGTCGATCATCTCCATTCAAATTATTGCTTAAGCCAAAAGCTAAAACAGAAACTGTAAAACTCAAAGCGCAGTATAATAAAGCACTATCTATTCCATTATTATACCAATTACGCCACTTAATAAATTTTTCATGAAAAAAACCACATAAACCTGCAAACACAATACTTGCAAAGATGCCTATACCATCGGTTGTATCGGAATTATGAAAATTAGCAAAAAGAGAAAAAAGAAATAATGAAAAAATCCCTAAAGCAGCGCTGACCATAAAAATTGTAAAAACAAATAGTCCGATTTTCACAAAAAGATTTGGTTTAAAATAATCAACAGGATACTTTTTTAATATAGTTCCCATCTGATCAGTTGTGATTAAGTTATTCGCATACCACTGTTTCGCTTTTTTAACGATAGCAATATTGTTTAAAAGTGTTGTATTATAAGCTATCATTTCTTAATTTTTAAAATGCGTTTATAATAAATAAAAAACAAAATAACACCCGCGCATGACGCTAGAATAAAAAACATTCCCAAAATAATACTGAAATCATCTGCCATATTAATCAATATAGAAAAGAACGAATACGTTAATCCTATATAACCGTATAAAATGGAAAGCAACAGAAACAAAAACGATTTCTTTTCAATTGCGTAACGGATATAATAAAAACAAATACCAGCTAAAAAAAGAAAACTAATTACCTTCCATCTCTCATTAAATAAAGCTGCCAACGTTGCCACAAAAAGAATATTAATCGCGAAATTGTTATATGTAAAACTGAAATGCTCTTTAATTCCTTTTATTTCAATATACCTTGAAAAGCCTGCCAATAATAAACCGACAGCTATTCCCGATAAAATAATACTCAGCTCATTAAAATTATTTTCACTCATTAATTGCAAAGGCGAAGCTGAGATTCCAGCCCAAGCCGCTAATCCAGTAATACCCAACGATAAAATTCCTTTATGGTCAAATAAATATGCTGAAATAAAATAAATAATAGTTGGAATAATTGTTGCTAAACCATAATGCATTCCAAAAACTGAGTATTGATATTGTAAATAACCCAACAAAACACCCAACAATAAACAACCCAACAAAACCACGTAATCAAAAACCGGTGAAATTTGCTTTGTTTCTAAATACGTGAATGGAACCTTATGGTTAAAACCATAATAAAAACAATATCCACAAGCAATTGCTATGGCTGCAATTATTGCTTGGTGACCAATTGTATCTAAGTTCATATAAACCAAAATACCTAAACCGGAAATCAACAATAAAACACCTAAATACAAAATAGATCTTAATTCCCAATGAACCGACATTGGTTTATTTTCCTCAAACGACTTAATTGAACTTACTTCTTCAGTAGTCAATATATTATCGCTTAAAAGTTGTTCGAGTATCTTCATTATTTTATAATTAAATTTTTGACTAATTCATGACCACAAAACTCGTTGATTTTTTTCACAATTTTTTCTTTGCTATACAGTGTTTCGTTTTTTACAACTGAAGAATCTAACGACAAATAAACATTTTTTTGCTCGTCAAAAAAAATAGAAACTGTGTGATTCGAAATTATCTTGCCCGCAATCTCTTCCCAGGCATTCTTTACAGCAAACCGGCTGATTTTCACATCCAGTTTTTCTTGTTTAAAGAGTTGCTGAATAGCGTCTCCCAATTTTATTAAATTATCTTTTCTTCTCATCACACCAATTCATTTACTTCAGCATTATTAACTACAAACAATTTATGATCCACTGCATGATCTCCAAAAAGTTGTTGCATTCGATCTAAGTGTGTATCGGTTATAAAAACTTGCCCGAACTCATTTCCTTTTACCAACTCAATTAATTTACTAAATCGTGCCTCATCCAATTTATCATACACATCATCAAGCAACAACAAAGGCTTCGTGTGTTTTTTATCTTTTATATATTGAAATTGCGCTAATTTTAAAGCTAATAAATACGATTTTTGTTGACCTTGAGACGCGAATTTTTTAAGTGCCATGTGGTTAATTTTAAATTCGAGGTCATCCTTGTGTGGCCCAACTGTAGTGTATTCAAGGATTCTGTCTTTTGCTAAACAAGTTAAAAGTGCAGTTTTAAAATCGCGATGATCTAACGAATCTTCATAAACTAAAGAAACCTCTTCTTTATGATCGCTCAGTATTTCATAAAAGTGATTGAACATTGGTATAAAAGAACTCAAAAAATCGGTGCGTTTACTAATCAATGTATTTCCGTAAATAATTAATTGTTCGTCCCAAATTTCCAATAAAGCAGAATCCATTGTTTGATTTCGAGAGAACTGTTTCAATAATGAATTACGCTGTTTAACCGCACTGTTGTATGCAATCAAACTATCCAAATAAACACGGTCGTATTGCGAAATAATACTGTCAATAAATTTCCTTCTCACTTCACTTACTCCCCAAATTAATTCGTTATCGTTTGGACTGATCATTACCAAAGGAAATTGACCAATATGTTCACTTAATTTTTGATATTCTTTGGTATTCTTTTTAAATACTTTTTTTTGATTTCGTTTTAATCCACAATACACAGCATCCACTTCCCCATTCTTTTCAAAATGTCCTTGAATCAAAAAATAATTCTCCGAATTTCTTATATTTTGGCTATCTATTGCATTAAAGAAACTCTTACATAAAGAAAGGTAATGAATGGCATCCAAAAGATTGGTTTTCCCCGACCCATTATTTCCCACAAAACAATTGATTTTTGGTGAAAAATTAGCCGAAAACTCCTGGTAATTCTTGAAATTTATCAAGGATAGATCTTTTAAATACATAGCGCTTTAAACAAAAATACACTTAGTTTTCAAGCCCTTTACAGGTGTTTAAAAAAATTTCGACTTTTCGGTAAAAAAGCCTATTTTTGCACCTTATTAATTTAACAAATGGCTGAAAGTAAAGACGAATCTACGGTTGAAAATGTAGAAGTTAATGAAACGGTTGAGGAAACTATTGAGGAGACTGAAGAACAGGAACGTATAATAGACCCAAACTTACAAGGGATTCAACTTTTTTATGAAAAAAACAAAAAAATGATCAACTACGTTGGTGGTGGTTTTCTTGTTATTGTTGCTGTAGTGGTTTATTGGAAATTCTTTTATATGCCTGAAAAGGAAAAAGAAGCTTCTAACGAAATTATGTGGGCTCAAAAATTCTTTGATGTAGATAGCTTCAACATTGCTTTAAATGGTAACCTAATGGTTTATACAGCTGATGGTCAAAAACAAATGATGGGTTTTGATGCTATTAGTGATGAATACGGAATGACTAAAAATGGTAATCTCGCAAACTATTACGCGGGTATTTGTCTATTAAGAACCGGTAAATATGAACAAGCCATTGAGAAATTAGAAAAATACAACTTAAATGATGAATTAATTGCACCTATGGCTTATGGCGCAATTGGAGATGCTAATATGGAGTTGAATAGATTAGACGAAGCTGTAAAATATTACTTAAAAGCTGCCGAAAAAAATTCTAATAATTTTACAACACCTTACTTCTTAAAAAAAGCGGCATTTGCATATGAGCAAAAAGCAAACTATGCAGAAGCAATGAATATGTATGATCGCTTAGAAAAAGAATATGGAAAAACAGAGATTGGAAAAGAAGCAGACAGACAAATTGCACGCTTAAAAGCTTTAGGGAATTTATAATAAGAATTAAATTAAATGGCGCGCCCTGACGAAAACGTCGGGGCGGCTTTTTTTAGACCAATTTATATGTCAAGTGTAAATAAAAATCTTTCTGAATTTGAAGGCAGTAAAATTCCAAATGCTAGCCCTTACACATTTGCAATTGTTTGGTCAGAATGGAATCATGAAATTACAAATGCCTTAAAAGAGGGTGCATTACAATTTCTTATAAAACATGGTGCTAAAAAAGAAAACATAATTGTAAAATCTGTTCCGGGAAGTTATGAGCTAACGTTAGGCGCTCAATATTGTATGGAATCATCTGAGGTTGATGCCGTAATTACACTTGGCTGTGTTATTCAAGGAGAAACCCGTCATTTTGATTTTATTTGCGATGCTGTTGCAAATGGGATTACACAATTAAATATCGATTATTCTATACCCGTAATTTTTGGGGTGTTAACAACACAAACTTTACAACAAGCTATTGATCGTTCAGGTGGAAAACATGGTAACAAAGGAGAAGAAGCTGCAGCCACTGCAATCAAAATGTTAGCTTTGAGAGATTCGTTTGATAAAATGTAAACGACTTTTACTCATCTTTCCCAAACTAAAACTTTTTTTTATTTATCTTTGAATCATGCTCTAATTAATATATTATGACAAAAATTAAATTTGGAACCGACGGCTGGAGAGCAATCATCGCAAAAGATTTTACTGTTGAAAATGTTGCTCGCGTAACAGAAGCAGTTTCAGAATATCTTTTAAAAACTCATAAAAACCCAAGTGTAGTATTAGGACATGATTGTCGTTTTGCAGGTGAATTATTTGCCGAAACAGCAGCTAAAGTTTTTATTGCAAACAATATTAAAGTTTTATTGGCAAAGGATTTTATTAGTACACCAATGATTTCATTAGGTGCTGTAAAATATAAAACTGATCTCGGCGTAATTATTACAGCAAGTCACAATCCTCCATCATACAATGGTTACAAGCTCAAAGCACATTATGGAGGCCCTTTAGGTCCGGAAATAGTACAGGAAATTGAAGACATTATTCCTCCTGATACCATTTATGATTTAGATGTAATCAGTTTAAAAGATGCGGAAAAAAATGGAATGTTGAAATATGTAAATCTGGAAGAGGATTATATAAAACATGTTGAGAAAAACTTCGATTTAAAAGCAATTAAAAACGCGAATTTAAATTTAGCATATGACAGTATGTTTGGTGCTGGACAAAGAGTGATGTTTAAATTATTCCCGGAAATTTATCATTTACATAACGATGAAAATCCAGGCTTTCATGGGCAAGCACCTGAACCCATTCATAAAAATTTGTTAGAGTTCAGTAATTTTATTAAGGAAAAAAACCTGTCTGCCGACAAGGCAGGGAACATCTCTTGTGGTTTAGCAACAGATGGTGATGCAGATAGAATTGGTTTGTATGATTCGGAAGGAAATTTTGTTGACTCTCATCATATAATTTTATTGTTGATCCATTATTTAGTAAAGTACAAAGGCATGAAGGGTAAAGTAGTTACTGCTTTTAGTACTTCTGTAAAAATAAAAAACATGTGTGCTCATTACGGTTTACAATTAGATGTAGCTAAAATTGGATTCAAATATATTTGTTCGGTCATGGTGAAGGAAGATGTTTTAGTTGGTGGAGAAGAAAGCGGTGGCATTGCTATTAAAGGCCATATCCCTGAACGTGACGGAATTTGGATGGGATTAACCATTTGGGAGTTTATGGCTAAAACAGGCAAATCATTGAAAGAATTAATTCAAGAGGTATACGATATTACGGGCACGTTTTGGTTTGAGCGTAACGACATGCATATTGATGAAACAGTTAAACAAAAAGTGCTAAGCAATTGCAAAAAAGGAAATTATAAAACCTTCGGAAAATATAAAGTATCACGTGTTGAAGATTTAGATGGTTATAAATATTTTTTTGATGAAAATACCTGGATGATGATCCGTGCCAGCGGAACAGAGCCAGTGTTGCGTGTTTATGCCGAAGGAGCCACCAAAGAAATTGCTTTTGATATTATTGAGGACGCAAAAAAGATCCTCTTAAATTAAACAGATGAAAAGCTAATTACATGACAAAGTTTTTTAAGTGTATTTTGGCCTTTTTATTTTTGAATGCAACATTATCCGGACAAGATACTTTGGTATTTAATCAGGTAAAAGATTTTAGTAATGAATACAAATTGCCTTTGGGACAATATCCGGTACAAATTATCACTACCAAATATCTTCCTTTAAAAGCAATCATAGATGGTTATAATGACACAATCTTGAATATTAGAATTTATGAACGAAAAGACACAATTACTAAACAGAAACAAAAATTATTGAACGAACACCAATCGCAACTCAAAAATAACAAGTTCACAAAGAAACAAAAAGACAGTTTAAATAATAATCTAAGATTCAGAATTTCTCAAATTGAATGTTCTAAACCTATAACACTAAAAATTTCTGAAATAAAATCAATTACAATTAATAATCTATACATACCGGAAAAAAGAAAATTAATTAAAACAGTAAATACTATAGGTTTTATTTGTGTAATAGCCACACTAATTTCACCGGGCACACAATCTGATTATATTATTGGAGCCACGGTTGGTTTAACTGTTGCCTATTTTATTACAAAATCAATTATAACTTCAAAAAAAATTACTTTCATATTACCAAAGTTTAAAATATTTAAAAAGCAATGGAAGATTAACAGGGTTATAAAGAGAACTTAAGTATCTACTTCACCCCACCCATCAATCTCTTCATAAACGGCGAAAGAGCAATCACCAAAATTCCAGCGATTAAAGAATATAAAGCTAATTGTTTATAGCCATCCGTATAAATAATCAACTTTTCAAAATTACTTGAATTCTCCGAAGCGCTTGCAATATTTGCCCCTAATAATCCTGCGAAATACTGACCATAAGCGCTTGCTAAAAACCACATGCCCATCATTACGGCTTGCATTTTTTGTGGGGAAAGTTTTGTCATAATCGACATTCCAATTGGAGACAAACACAATTCTCCAAACGTTATAATAAACCAACCAAAGGCAAATAGGTTTAAAGAAGTTACGCCATTCGCATCACTAAAAAATTTGGTATAAAAGAAAATATAAAAACCCACAGCTAGAAATAAAAAACCTAAACCAAATTTTACGATTGTATTCGGTTCAATTTTTCTTTTGTTCATCCATATCCACACTAAACCAATTAAAGTGGCAAAAATAATGACACATAAAGAATTAGCTGAATTGTTCACACCATTAGGATCTAAAGTCATGCCCAGCATTTTGTCATTTAAATTATTTGCAGCAAATAAACTGAGCGATCCTCCACTCTGCTCAAAAAACGCCCAAAATAAAATAGAAAAAATCATAAAGAGAATTGCGGCGATTAGCTTTTTGTTTTCAGCTAGAGAGAAATTTTTCATTTCATAAATAATATAAACCAAAGAACAAGGACCAATAATATACATAAACATATCAGTATATTGCGGATTAGAAACCATTGTGATAATGATAGGAATAATAGACAAAGAACCAATATAAGTTAAGTACTCAAACAGCTTTTTCTGGTTTGCTTTTAAATGTGCAATAGGCGAATTACCAATACTACCCAAGCTCTTTTGAGTCTGAGTAAAAGTGAGTAAACTAACAATCATTACAACAGACGCCAAACCAAAAGCAACATTCCATTCAAAATTTTCAGGAATCAAATTTGCAAACAACATCCGTTTACCAATAGCAATACACAAATAACCACCAAGCAGAGCACCCAAATTAACACCGGCATAAAATAAAGAAAAGCCGGCATCGGTTCTCGGATCACCCTCTTTATAAAGATTACCAACCATTGTAGAAATATTAGGTTTAAAAAAACCTGTTCCAATAATATTAAAACCAATTCCTAAAAAGAAAAATTCTTTTGGATCTATTGCTAGAACGATGCTTCCAACGATCATCAACAAGCCACCCCAAAAAAGTGATTTTCGATAACCTAAAATTTTATCGGCAAATATTCCACCCACAAAAGTAAATGCATAAACAAAAGATTGTGTTGCTCCATATTGTAAATTAGCAACCACTTCATTCATGGACAATTGATTCACCATAAAAAAGATGAGCATACCACGCATTCCATAGAAACTAAAACGTTCCCACATTTCACTAAAAAATAAATACCACAATTGCTTGGGATATTTGCCTCTAAAATTTTGAATGTGTTCTAATTCCTCCATGATGACGCTTCGCTTTTTAAAATGGAACGCAGATGACGCAGATCTATATGATATAAAATGATTTTAATGCAAGATGCAATCTATGATTTGATATGATAATTTATTGAAGTTGAAAAAACTTTCCGTTTTAATTCAGGCTTCTTTCCAAAATTCAATAGCAACCCAACCTCGATTTCAGTTGCTTTTAAATAATTTATTAGCTGATATTCATGCTCTTCAAGTAATGACTCTGCTGCTTTTAATTCAATTATAACGCAATCATTAATAATCAAATCAGCATAGTACTCACCTACTTCTTTTTCTTCATAATAAACTTTGATTTTCTTCTGCTTTTCAACCAATAACCCCCTCTCTTCGAGCTCAATAAATAAAGCATTCTCATAAACTCTTTCTAAAAATCCATAGCCAAGAGTATTGTATACGATGTAAAAAGCTTTGAGGATTTTATCCGTAACCTCAGTATGTTTATAATTATCGACGATCATCCTATTTTATCTTACTCATTTTAATGATCTGTGTTAATCATATTGATCTGCGTCATCTGCGTTCCATAACAGCTAGCATTTCGAAACCGCCATATCATATCAATCCTACTCATTTTAATGATCTGTGCTAATCATATAAATCTGCGTCATCTGCGTTCCATTATGTCTGATGCATATCCAAATGTCGAAGACATTATTTAACCCCACCCATCATTTTCTCTAATTTTTTACAAAGTAAAAACAATAGAACAGAAGCTATTCCAGAGAAAAATACAAAAAGGATGAAGTAAGAAAATAGGTCTTTTATTTCAAAACCAAATACGCTTGGATGCGTTGCCGCTTTCGCATCTGGATATAAAGAACTCATTGTTCCTGCTAATTTATTACCCGTTGCAATTGCTAAAAACCAAATACCCATCATTAACGACGTAAATCTTGCCGGCGTTAATTTGTTTACCATCGATAAACCAATCGGACTTAAAAATAATTCACCAATTGTATGTAAAAAATATAACCCGGTTAAAAAGAAAATACTTGCTCCGGAAATAGGAATAGATCTAGAACCAAATGCAATTAATAAAAACCCTAATGCAAGAAAAGCTAAACCCATTGATTGTTTATATGGAGCTGCTGGATTTAATCCTTTTTTAGATAAGCGAAGCCAAACAGCACTGATGATTGGAGCTAAAAGAATAATAAAACCTGCATTAAAACTTTGGAAATAACTTGCAGGCATTACCCAACCAAAAATATTTCTGTTAGTTTGTTCTTCAGCAAAAAAAGTTAACGAAGCACCTGCTTGTTCAAAGCACATCCAAAAGAAAATAACAAATATCATAATGAGAATAATTACCCATAATCTATCCTTCTCAACTTTACTTAATGATTTGTCAGTAATGATAACAAACGGACCAACTAAAGTCATTCCATAAATTAACGAACCCCAAACGTCTACACCAAATCCAAAATGAATAATTGCAAAGGTGGAAATAATACCACCAATTAAAATTCCTAATTGTAAAGGACTGAATGCTGCGTCTTTTGTAGCTTGTGCTGAAATATCAGCTGACTTATTTGGACCAATTCCTAATTGTGTTCCATCAGGACCTGTTACGTATTTATCTTTTGTTAGATAAAAAATAATCAAACTTACAATCATTCCCAATCCTGCAGCTAAAAAGCCCCATTTAAAATCAACGTTCTCACCTAAATAGCCACAAATTAATGGCGCAATAAATGCCCCGGCATTAATACCCATATAAAAAATAGTATAAGCAGCATCTTTTCTGCTATCATGAGTTTCATATAACTGCCCAACCATTGTAGAGATATTTGGTTTAAAAAAACCATTACCAAAAATTAAAAATGCTAAGCCAGTCCACATCATTGTGATCGCAAATCCTTTATCATCACCATGAGCAATTGTTGCTGAGAAAAACATTAAAAACTGACCGAGAGCCATTAACGTACCACCAACAAAAATAGATTTACGATTTCCCCAATATCTATCGGCAACGTAACCGCCAATTAATGGCGTTAAATAAACTAAACCCGTATAACTTCCATAAATATTACTTGCTAAAGCTTTGTCGAGCAACAATGTTTTTGTCATAAACAAAACAAAAATTGCACGCATGCCATAATAACTAAATCGTTCCCAAAACTCAGTAGCAAATAATACATAAAGTCCTTTTGGGTGACCAGTTTGAACTTGATTTTGTTCCATAATTTTTCCTTAGGTTGGTAAAAATAAAGTTTTTAATTAATAATTCAAATGTATTTGCAAGTAATTAAAGGCTATTTGTCGAATTGCCTACTTGATCTTATCTACATTCATTACAGAGGCTTCTCCGCTTGTGCAAATAGCTCCGGTTGATTTATCTTTGATGATTGTTTCAACTACCGCTCTGTTTCTTTCGGCAACAATTTCCTTTACAGTAAAAATTGCTTCGTATGCTGTGTCAACATACATTGGTCTTAAAAATGATAAAGATTGTTTTAAATAAATTGTTCCTTCACCAGGAAATAATGTTCCAAATACTTTACTAAATAAGGAAGCGCTTAACATACCATGCATGATGGGTCGTTTAAACATTGTTGTTGCTGCATATTTTGGATCGGTATGAACAGGATTTTTATCACCTGTAACTTGTGCAAATTGATTCACTTCCTCTTGTGAGAATTGAAAATCATGGGTGTAGATTTCGCCTATTTCTATCATGATGTATTTTATTTCTGGTTTGATGTTTTAGGTTTCTTGTTCTGTATTTATTTCTAAAATTTTTATTCAATTGATTAAGCCGTCACCTTGAGCGTAGTCGAAAGGCGGACTTCGACTCCGCTCAAGGTGACATCTAAGTGTAATTTAATACTTCCAAAGCTTCATCAACTTCTCTTTAAATCTTTCTTTCGGTAAAAAGTTGTGTTCCAAATCTACGTTCATTGGTACCGGTGTATCTAAACTACCCTCGCGCATAACAGGAGCATCCAAATAATCAAAACAATTTTCTGTTATCAATGCAACTATTTCTCCTCCTATTCCACCTGTTAAAGTGTCTTCATGCAACACAAAAACTTTTCCTGTCTTTTTCACTGAATTATAAATCGCTTCTGTATCCAAAGGTGCTAAAGTTCTCAAATCAATTAAATCAGCTTGAATATCTTCATTTTCATTCAACAACTCCAAAGCCCAATGAACACCCAAACCATAGGTTACTATCGTGAGATCACTTCCTTCTCTTACTAATCGTGCTTTACCAAACGGTATATTAAAATAATCATCTTCCACATCTTCTGTAATACTTCTATACAATGCCTTATGTTCAAAAAACATAACTGGATTTGGATCGTCAAATGCCGTAAGCAATAAACCTTTTGCATCAGAAGGAAATGCAGGATAAGCAATTTTTAAACCAGGCGTTTTAAAAAACCAAGCTTCGTTACTTTGTGAATGAAACGGACCGGATGCCACAGCTGCACCAGTTGGCATACGTACAACCACATCAGCATTTTGTCCCCAACGGTAATGACTCTTTGCCAAATTATTAACAATTTGTGTCATGCCTTCACTAACAAAATCAGCGAATTGCATTTCAACCATTGCTTTATGTCCATTAATAGATAAACCAAAACCGGCACCCAAAATTGCACTTTCGCATAAAGGTGTATTACGCACGCGGGCTTTACCAAACTCTTCAACAAAGCCTTCCGTAATTTTAAAAACGCCACCATAATCTGCAATATCTTGTCCCATTAATACAAGATTAGAATGTTTTCGCATTGCCTGTTTTAAACCATCACTAATTGCATCAATAAAACGCATATTAGTTTTTGTACTTGAAGGAGAGCTTGTATCATTAACTGAAAATGGTTTATATAATTCTCTTAATTCCTTTTCTGTATCAGGCTTTGGATTCTGTTCTGCAAAAGCAATTTCAAGTCCCTCATCAATTAGTTTTTTTATTTCTGTGCGATAATTTTCAATAATATCTTCAGTCAAAACACCTTCGCTTATCAAATATTTTTCAAATGTACTTACCGGATCTTTTCTTCCCCAAATATCAAATAGTTCTTTGGGCACATACTTTGTCCCACTCGCTTCTTCATGCCCGCGCATTCTAAATGTAACGCATTCCAAAATTACAGGACGAGGATTTTCACGCAAACTTTCGGCTAAAGTTTTTATTGTTTCGTAAACTTTTAAAATATTATTTCCATCAATGCTTATACCTTCGATTCCATAACCAACGCCTTTATCCGCAAAAGATTTGCATTTAAATTGTTCGTTGCTTGGTGTGCTTAATCCATATCCATTATTTTCAATAATAAAAATCACAGGCAAATCCCATACAGCAGCTGTATTCACGCTCTCATGAAAATCACCTTCACTTGCGCCGCCATCACCTGAAAAAACGACAGTCACTTTTTTTTCCTTTCTTAATATATTTCCTAGCGCAATACCATCTGCAACACCCATTTGTGGCCCAAGATGCGAGATCATGCCAACTATTTTATATTCCTGAGTACCAAAATGAAATGAGCGATCGCGGCCCTGAGTAAACCCACTTGGCTTACCCTGAAATTGTGAAAATAAACGATTGAATGGGATTTGACGAGTTGTAAAAACGCCTAGGTTGCGATGCATTGGTAAAATATACTCATCCGAATTTAACGCTGAAGCAACGCCAACACTTATTGCTTCTTGCCCAATTCCACTAAACCATTTTCCAATTTTTCCTTGACGTAAGAGGAGCAACATCTTTTCCTCAATCATACGAGGAGTTAAAATGTTTTTGTACAGCTCGAGTAATGAAACGTCCTTTAATTTTTTTCGATCAAATTTTACAGGTGTTTCAGCAGTAATAATCATTTCCTATTTTTTGTTTTTTCCAATCAAAATATTTATACCAAAACCAACTGCTAGCCAGCTCATAAAATAATGATTCGATTTTGTGTTTACTTCATCAAATTGGTTAAAACGTGGTCCTTTTGGATCGTATTTGCAAAACAAAGTGGTGTAACTAAATATTACTGAGAAGGCCAATCTTCCATCCAATGAAGCTCCCTCACCAGGAATAATAAAATTAAAACTAACTTCCGGCTGGATGTATTGGCCTGTAAATGTTTTAGGGCCAAATGGTTTATTTTGGGCAGATGTATCTTCATTAATATTGGAGTACCGTGCCAACATATAACCATAATTTAGTGAGTAATTAATATAGATTCTTTGTTTTAAAAATTTATCGTAACTCAATTTTACAAAAGGGCAATCGCCTATTAATCGCGTATTATAAGGAATACTGGCATTGAATACTTTCTGTTTCAAAAATTGATTATTTTGAAAATACGAATTTTGATATCCTACACCTAAATAAAAGTTACCGGTTAATTTAATATTCAAAGAAAAATCTGCTTCATAAAATCCGTTAAATGATTGGCGAAACTGATTACTTGTAATGGTTTTAGGAATTGCTACATGCGCTTTAATAATAAAAGGAGCATTTTCCTTTTTTATGGGAGCATCTTGTGCACATAAAAGAAATGGTAAAAATGTGAGTAATAAAAATATCTTAATGAGTTTTTTCAATTGAGATGTATAGTTTAAAGACACCATAAAGCTAATAATTAATCTTTTAAAATTGAAAATAAATAAAGGGTTGCATTTCGCTACTCATGATCTGATAAAGACAAAAAACAATGATAACGCAAACAAGAACCATTTTGGGAGTAGATAAATTCGCAAAGGCAAATCTGTACTTTTCTTTTCTACCCTCCGGAATCCAGTGAATGAGATATCCAACCAGAACAAAACTTAACACAACCCAATAACCCTCAAGCACATTAAGCAAAAGATACAATGAGAAGTGGTTGTTAATTCGATCAAAGATTTCGTTCACAGTTTCCATATCCGGACTCCTAAAATAAATACGGGTGAAGGTGATAAATGTTAAAGTAATAAGCATTAGTATAATTTTAACTCCCAAATTGGTTGTGTTTTTAAATGGGGAGATTTTTTGCCAAAATTTATGGACAATTAAACCCAAACCATTTAATCCTCCCCAAATTAAAAACAACCAACTACTACCATGCCAAAGACCACCCAATAACATTGTTACCATTAAGTTGATATTTGTATTGATTGTTTGTTTAAACTTTGGAAAAATAATACCTAAAAAGATAAGTAACAAAAAGAAGGCTATTAAAAAATAAAGTAACCACATTTTCCCACTCAACAGAACAAGAAAAACTGAAATAATAAAGATACAAATATAAGAACCAATAGTTCCATTTTTATTTCCACCCAATGGAATGTATAAATATTCCTGCAGCCAACTTGATAAAGAAATATGCCAGCGTTTCCAAAATTCACTCGTGCTTAAAGCTTTGTAAGGCGATTTAAAATTTGTTTTTAATCGGTAACCTAGTAATAAGGCAATTCCAATTGCAATGTCTGTATACCCACTAAAATCCATATAAACCTGTAAGGAATAGGCAAAAATAGCCATCACAGCTTCAATTCCAGTATATAAATTCGGACTGGTAAAAACACGATCAATAAAATTAACTGCAATATAATCTGCAACAATTTTTTTTGAAAAACCG
>JABDBZ010000056.1 GCA_013288385.1 Bacteroidota bacterium | reverse complement strand
TCATCTTCAACTAATAAAATTTGCGATGCATCAGAGATACTTGTTTGAGAAGAAGTAACAATTATATTCTGTTTATCATCTTTTGTTTTAAGGGTTAAATTAATTGTAAAGACAGAGCCTTTTCCCAATTCACTTTTGAGTTTGATATCACCTCTGTGTAGTTCAATAAGATCTTTTACAAGAGATAAACCAATGCCGACGCCTTTGGTTGTATTGGCAGTTTCGCTACTTCTATAAAAACGACTAAATATTTTTTCCTGTTCTTTTTCTGAAATACCAACACCGGTGTCCCAAACAGTTATAATTAAATTCAATCCGGCTTCTGTTTCTTCCGTATAAACATCTATTCCAATTTGTTGATTTGCCGGTGTGTATTTAATAGCATTACTTAATAAGTTGCCCGTGATTTTTTCCAAAGCATCTTTGTCAAAAAAAGTTATTTTGTTTTGTAAATGAAATTGATGAATAATATTGATACTTTTTTCAGCTGCGATTTTTGTATAAGTTTTTAAAAGCTGATTGAAGAATATTTCCAAGTCCCCAAAACTTTCTGATAAAGTATAAGTAGTAGATTCAATTTTAGAAATATCCAACATTTGATTGATTAACTCATTCAAACGATCAATATTGCGTTCAGCCAATTCAATATTATAGATATCGTCATCCGAATTTAATTTTGGTTTTAGCATCTTCAAAGGCCCACTGATCATGGATAGTGGCGTTCTTATTTCATGAACTACATTTGAAAAGAATTTTTTCTTGGCCGTTTCTATTTGACCTTGAATGCGTTTTTTGAAATTAAAATAAATAACGATCAGTAAAAGAATACCGAATACTAATACGGTGACAAATAATAGAAAATACATTTTTTTGCCTTGTTCATTTAATTTCAGTTTTTGATCTTGAATAATTTCTTTACTTTTTTCGGCTTGATATTGCTTATCCAACTTAATGGCATAATCCATTATTTCTTTTTGTGTACTAAATTGTTTGTCAAGTTTAACTGCATAATCCTTTATTTCGTTTTGCTGAATTTTTTGTTTTAGTTCAATATACATTCTAAAATAATCTGATGTTTTTTTAGTCACCCAAATCGTAATAAAGTTCAGCCAAATTACCGTAAACAGTAATTTTTTCACGATCCAAATTCAGCGCTTCAACAATATCTTTAGCTTGCAAATAATTACCAAGCGCTTTTTTGTAATCTTTTTTTAATTGATAAATATAACCCATGTTAAATAATGGACGCAGGGCTTCTTCCCGATCGTTTAACTTTAACCAAATGTTTAATGATCTTTCGTAATTATTATTTGCCGAATCTAAATAACCCGGTTTTTTTAATAATGTGTCCATTTTATTCAGTGAAGAATAGTGAGCACCCAAAGCATTATAATAATAACCATATAGCTTTTTATCTTTAATTTTGTTTAAAATAATTTTAGCCTCTTCTAATACCATCCAGGAACTGTCGTATTCTTTTAAACGACGATGCAATGCAGAGAGATTTATTAAGTTACTTGCGAGTTTATTCAGATCACCTAATGATCTTCTTATTTGTATTTCAGAATTATAATTGTTTTTTGCAGTTGCGTAATTTCCTTGAGTAAAATTAATATTTCCCAAATCACTATAAATATGGGCTTTGTCTTTTAAACTCGATGTGTCAACACACAATTTAAGAGCCCTGTAATATAAATCATAAGCTTCTTTTGGTTTATTTAATTCAGAAAACGATTTCGCTTTGTTACATAAGGCTTTTATGACGTAACGATTGGAGTTATTTTTTTCAGCTAAATTAATAAGATCATCCGAATAAATAATTACCGAATCATAATTGCCCACTTCCATCAGTGAATAAGATCTATTCAATAATATTTTTAAATTTTCTTCCTGACTATTGCCTGTGAAGTATAACAAAAACAATAGAGTGAAAATAAATAATTTTATATGCGAATAAATTTTAGACAATGTTTAGTTTAATAAAAGTAGAATTTTCTTCAGCCATTCTTTATCAGTTTCATCAAAGCTTTTATAATTTTCACTGTCTACATCCAACACACCAATAATCTCGTTTTTTGAATTATAAAAGGGTAAAACAATTTCTGATTTTGAAAGTGAGCTGCAAGATATATGTCCTGGAAATTGATCTACATCATCTACAATAATCACATCATTCTTTTTCCAGGCAGTTCCACAAACACCTTTCCCTTTGGAAATTCGAGTACATGCAATTGGTCCTTGAAACGGACCCAAAACTAATTCATTATTTTTAATAAGATAAAATCCTACCCAAAAAAAAGTCATCCCAAATTTTAAAGCTGCACAAACATTTGCCATATTGGCTATGGAATCTGTTTCTCCTTCTAATAAAGATTTAATTTGTGGATAAAGTTGCTGATATTTTTCAGCTTTGGAAGAAGCAGTTATGTGAAGATCTTCGGCCATGATTAGTTTTTTACAGCAAAATTTTTATTTGGAAATATCATCATGGTATTTTATGTGACACTAGTTGTGTAATTTGGCTTCGCGTACTTTGCGCCTTCCTTTGCGTCTTTGCGGTTACTAAACACAGAAATTCATCTTACAATGTCTCCCTTCGACTCCGCTCAGGATGACAGAGAAAAGCATCATTCATTAATCCAACCAACAAGTGTCAATACCTCTTCAGCATCTACTTTTTCGAATTTCATTTGATCAAAATTCCATACGGCCATACCCTGTTGGTAGCTTTCCGGACCAACAATTAATTCTTTTACAACTGCAATTGTTTTGTCGTTGGTTTTAAAATTTTTTAATTGAAAATGAAATTTCCCTAATTCTTTATTATTATTCATTTGTAATATTCTTCTTCCAGGATTACTTTCTATCACTTCAGCCGCAAAACCATTTACAGGATAAGTAAAACTAAGGTCTTCTACTTTATCGTTTTTTATATTCACCGAAATTAATTTATCACCGTAATTAAGCGTTGTCACATTTTTATCTTCTCTGGTTACAATTGGTGCTTTTGCTCCCGGTTTAAAAGGAAGTTTACCCATTAGTGTATTGCTTTTTGAATCTACATTAACTTTGTAAAAACTAACCTCGGTATTTTCTTTATTATAATAAGTATAAATAAAAGTCGTATTATCTATCCACCACATTGGAGGATCAGGTTTACCTTCAGTTACTGTTTGCCCGTAACCGGCATCTTTAACCAATTCTACTTTTGGTTTATTTTGTGGATATAAATTCAATTTAAAAGGGTAAGCTGTTTTGTCATATTCAACTTCTTGTCCAAGTTTTGCTTTAAAGGTTAAGTTTTTCACTTCACCATATGTATTCGTTTTGAAATTATAAACTGAATAAAATTTTCCTTTTTGATAATCATTCGTAAAAAAAATGGCGCTATCATTACTGCATCTTATCAATTGTGCTCTACCATCAAATAATATTTTTTTATCTTGCAGATCAATAATATTACCAATGCCGGTGATCATGTAACGATCTTTATACAAAATGCATGTGCCAATATCTGTACGGATATAATCTTTACCGGCTTGTTTCCCATTCACCGTTATAAGTTCGGTACGGCCGGTAAAGTGTCCATTCAAAAAATGGTAGGAGTAAATTTTTTGTTTGAATTCAGATTTAATTGGTGTCTCAACATGTACTACAATTAGTGCGTGTTTAATACCATCCTGACCAAACGAACCAAGTGTAAGGAAAAACAAAAAATAAATTATCACAAATTGTTTACGCATATTGTTTTTTAAGAAAGAGAATTAAAAAAATCAAAGAATAATCTCACACCGGTTCCTGTTCCACCTTTTGCGCGGTAACTATCTTTTGCAGTTATAAAAGCCGGACCAGCAATATCTAAATGGTAATAAGGATAATCAGTAAATTTTTCTAGAAATTTTCCGGCAGTAATAGATCCGGCATAAGGACCACCAATATTTTTTTGATCGGCAATATCGCTTTTCATCAATTCACTGTAATCATCCCAAAAAGGAAATTCAGCTAAACGTTCAAAAACATTATTGCCACTTGCTTTTAATTTATCAGAATATTTTTTAGAAATATTACCCATACTTACAATTCCACTTGTGCCAATCGCCGCAACCGCAGCGCCGGTTAAGGTTGCAATATCAATTGCGAATTCCGGCTTATAACGTTTAGCAAAATGCAAAGCATCTGCCAATATCATTCTTCCTTCGGCATCAGAGTTCAGCATTTCAACAGTACTTCCATCCATCATTGTAATAATATCTCCCGGTGCAAAGGCATTAAATCCTGGTCTATTATCGGTTGCAGGCACTAAACCAATTACGTGCACATTTAGTTTTGCTTTTGCAATAGCATACATTGCAGCTCCAACTGCGGCTCCACCGGCCATATCACACTTCATCATGTCCATGCTATTTGCGGTTGGTTTCAAACTTAATCCACCTGTATCATAAGTCACGCCTTTTCCAATTAACACAAATGGTTTTTTATTTTTAGCTTTTTTTGGTTTGTATTCCATTATTGTAAACGTTGGTTCATCAACGCTACCGGCATTTACAGAGAGTAAACCACCCATCTTCAATTCAACAATTTTTTTCTTATTGTAAATCTCTACTTTAAATCCCGCTTCCTTACCCATTTTGTGAAAAGCATCAGCAAGATCAGTTGCATTTAAAATATTTACCGGCTCGTTTACTAAATCACGGGCTTTACAAGTTGCTTCAGTAGTTATGTTTAGGTGAGAAATAGTCTTTGGATTATAGTTACCACCAATAATGGTAATGGTCTTTAAACTGTTTTGTGTTTTTTTAGCACTTGGTTTATGATGGAGAAATTGATAGTTCGCCAAGGCAGCTCCTTCTGAAACAGCATAGGATAAACTTGCTTTTTTGGTGGAATTAAAAACCGCAATATCTGTACCTTTTATAGCGTTTACAGCATCTGCCGTGGCACAACCATGTTTACGACAAGCTTCATCCAATAAATGAATTTCCTTTTTAAGATCAACCATCATAACCGAAATTACGCGTCCACACGAGTTAAATACGATCGATTTTTTATCAGAATCCTTAAAATAAGCGTCCAAGTAACCAACCTCTTCCTTAGTCAGTGCGTAATCTATATGGGTTTTCCATTTATCGGTTATAATAATTAAGTGCGATTTGGACTTAGAATTTTTCTGTAACTGAATGGTAGCCATAATATAGGTTAAAATTGAATTTTACGAATTTACGAAATACATTAAAAATTCCTAATTTTTTGTCCCTATTAAAGAAGCAAAGAATTTGGTAAATTTGCAGGATATTTGAAAACAAAAGGCATGACCGTTGATTCCCTTTTAAAACGCGCAATAAATCTCGATTTTTTAACAATTGAGGAGGGCGTTTTTTTATATGAAAATGCTGCAACTGCCGACTTGGTTTTTGTTGGGAATGAGTTGCGTAATATTCACAAAAAAGGTTCTAAAAAAGTTACCTGGCAAATTGACCGCAATGCCAATACTACCAATGTTTGCATAGCCAATTGTAAGTTCTGTAATTTTTATCGTATTCCGGGTCATGCAGAGAGTTATATCACAAGTATTGAAACGTATAAAAAGAAAATTGATGAAACTTTTAAATGGGGTGGAGAGCAGTTATTATTGCAAGGCGGCCACCATCCTGAGCTTGGCTTGAGTTTTTATGTAAATTTATTTAAAGAATTAAAGTCACTTTATCCAAAGTTAAAATTGCATGCACTTGGTCCGCCTGAAATAGCTCATATTTCAAAGCTTGATAAATTAACGCATACTCAAGTATTAACTGCATTAAAGGAAGCGGGCATGGATAGCTTGCCTGGCGCGGGAGCTGAGATATTGAATGATCGCGTTCGGAGATTAATTAGTAAAGGTAAATGTACCGGTCGCGAATGGTTGGAAGTGATGAAAGCTGCGCACCAATTGAATATTACGACTAGTGCTACGATGATGTTTGGTCATATTGAAACCGTTTATGAACGCTTTGAGCACCTGGTGTGGTTGAGAGAGGTTCAGGAACAAAAGCCTGCTGCATCAAAAGGGTTCTTAGCCTTTATTCCATGGCCTTTTATGGATGATGGTACTTTGTTAAATCGCGTGAAAGGCGTTAAAAATAGTGTAACCGCCGATGAATATATTCGTATGATAGCCTTATCTCGCATGATGCTACCAAATATTGAAAACATACAAGCAAGTTGGTTAACCGTTGGAAAAGAAACCGCGAAGGTTTGTCTACACGCCGGTGCTAACGATTTTGGCAGTATTATGCTTGAAGAAAATGTGGTGAGTGCAGCCGGTGCGCCTCATCGTTTTACATATAAACAAATTCAGGAATCTATTAAAGACGCCGGATTTGAGCCTCAGTTAAGGAACCAACAATATGAGGAAAGAGTTTTACCGGAAAATATTGAAGAACAAGTAATAAATTATTAAGATGGCAAAAGAAACTACAATACGTTGTTCACTTTGTAACAGAGACAAAAAAGACGTAAAAATATTAATTGCAGGTGTTAATGGTCACATTTGTGATAATTGTGTTACACAAGCTTTTCATTTAATTGCGGATGAAAATTTAACCGATAATTCAACCAAACAACAAATTCAAAATTCACTGAATTTATTGAAACCTGTTGCCATTAAAGAAAAATTGGATGAATATGTAATCGGACAAGATGATGCAAAAAAAGTTTTGGCAGTAGCTGTTTACAATCATTTCAAACGAATTTCTCATGCTTTAAAAAATAAAGAAGAAATTGAAATTGATAAATCGAATTTAATTTTAGTTGGAGAAACAGGAACAGGAAAAACATTATTAGCGCGCACTATTGCAAAAATGTTGAATGTCCCTTTTTGTATTGCAGATGCAACTGTTCTTACAGAAGCCGGTTATGTTGGTGAAGACGTAGAAAGTATTTTAACCCGGTTATTACAAGCTGCAGATTATAATGTGGAAACAGCAGAAAAAGGAATTGTATTTATTGATGAGTTAGATAAAATTGCACGTAAGAGCGATAACCCAAGCATTACTCGTGATGTGAGTGGTGAAGGTGTGCAACAAGCCATGTTGAAATTATTGGAAGGGACAATTGTTAATGTTCCGCCACAAGGTGGAAGAAAACATCCCGATGCAAAAATGATTGCGGTGAACACAAAAAATATTTTATTTATTTGTGGTGGTGCATTTGATGGTATCGAGAAAAAAATTGCGCAACGTTTAAATGCACAATCAGTTGGTTATTCAGCTTCCGTTACAAAAGAAGAAATTGATAAATTTAATTTATTGCAATATGTTTCCCCGCAAGATTTAAAAGCGTTTGGATTAATTCCTGAATTAATTGGACGTTTACCTGTGATCACTTATTTAAAACCGTTAGATAGAAGTGCATTGCGTCAGATTTTAACCGAACCTAAAAATGCGTTGATAAAACAATACAAACAATTATTTAAAATGGAGGGCGTGAAGTTGGAATTTGAAGAAGTTGTTTTAGAGTTGATCGTTGACAAAGCGCTCGAATTTAAATTAGGTGCACGTGGTTTGCGGGGTATTTGCGAAGCAATTATGACCGACGTGATGTATGAATTACCTAGCGAAGAAAAAGCCCCAAAAACATTTACCATCACATATGAATATGCTTTAGAGAAATTGAAGACTGCGAAGATGAGTCAGTTAAAGGTGGCTTAAAGATTTAAATTTTAAGTTAGCTGTAATCCAACAGGTATGAAAAAACACTACCTTCTATCATTATTTCTAATATCTTATATTTTCTGTTTCGGGCAGGCTCCAAAAGAAGTAGTAATTGTCAACAAGAATTGTCCGTCGTTGAATACTAGCTCATTTATGACTGATGAACTGACAATTAGTGATAAGGAAATCACGGAGTATTTAAGAACGAAATGTCCTAAATATGTTATTAAAACTGCTGTAGAATTTGACTTGATTTTTCTCTCAAACACTCAGCTTTGTTGCCGAAGAACTGCTATTGTTGATCCGACTCAAATAAGCAAAGCTCAAAAGGACACACTACTTAAGTATATTCTCAATTTCCCAAACTTCAATAAAATAAAAATCGATAAACCAAAGCAACTAAGTCTTTTAGTAGTATTTGACGAAACACACCTACTAAATTGTTTTTTTGTAAATACTAAGGGAACTAAATAGCTGTAAAGACATCCGCAGCAAACTAAACACAATACAATAAAAAACGATAGCCAATTTTAATTTCATACTAGTTAAACAGACATGATTTTTTTCGTATATTTTAAAAATAATAGTGTTTTTAATAAAGGAATCTTAAATTTATAGTTCAATAATTTCACAATGGATTTTTCAAAATACAATTTCACAGTTACTGATCGTTTTGTGCGTTATGCAAAAATAGATACTCAAAGCGATCCAACATCTTCCAAATGTCCAAGTACCGAAAAACAAAAAAACTTAGCAAAAGTTTTGGTTGAGGAATTAAAAGCAATCGGAATTAAAGATGCGGAAATGGATCAGCATGGATACATTTATGCAACTTTGCCGGGCAACACAACAAAAAAAGTACCGACCATTTGTTTTTGTTCACACATGGATACATCTCCCGATTGCAGCGGTACCAATGTAAATCCGGTGATTCATAAAAATTTCCAGGGAAAAGATATTGTTCTTCCGAATGATAATTCACAAGTGATTAAATTTTCTGAGCATCCTGCATTAAAAGAACAAATAGGAAATGATATTGTAACCGCAGATGGAACAACATTATTGGGTGCAGATAATAAAGCAGGTTTGGCAGAAATAATGGATGCTATTCATTATTTAATAAATCATCCTGAAGTAAAACATGGTGATATAAGAATTTTATTTACACCCGATGAAGAAATTGGAAGAGGTGCTGATAAAGTGGACGTAAAAAAATTGAATGCCAAATTTGGTTATACCATGGATGGCGAAACAATTGGTCATGTTGAAAATGAAACGTTTAGTGCAGATGCTGTGAGTCTTGTTATTAAAGGCTTTCCAACACATCCTGGTTTTGCAAAAAATAAAATGCAGCACGCTGTAAAAATTGCAGCAGAAATTGTAAACCGAATCCCTACAAATAAAACCCCTGAGACAACAGAAAAGAAAGAGCCATTTATGCATCCAACTGCAATTAATGGAGGTTTGGAGCAAGTAGAAATTAAATTTATAATTCGCGCTTTTGATACGCCAACATTATTGCAATTAGAAGAAGAGCTCAGACAAATTGCAACTACTGTTTTAAGTAAATATAATAAGTGCAGTTACGAATTTCATGTAACAGAACAATACCGCAACATGAAAGATGTGTTAGATACTTGTCCGGAAGTTGTAAATTATGCATTAGAAGCAATTAAGCGTACCGGTGTAACACCTGTTTTATCAAGCATTCGGGGAGGCACTGATGGTTCGCGTTTATCATTTATGGGATTACCTTGTCCGAATATTTATGCCGGTGAACATGCTTTTCACAGTAAACAAGAATGGGTGAGTGTTCAAGATATGCAAAAAGCAACTGAAACAATTGTTCATTTGGTGAGTATTTGGGAAGAAAATTCTAAATGATGAAGCAGGATGTAGGACGGCAGGATGAAAGACCTGTTTGTGTTATGGGCTACTTAGGTCTTACTTCATGTGTCGTACAGTCTTGCATCATTGTTAAATGAAAAAGCGAATTCAACATCTCTCTCCCTACAAAAATTTCCCCATTGATGTTTTGCGTTTAGATTTAATGCATCCGTTATATGGTGGTAATAAATATTTTAAACTGAAGTATAATGTCGAGAAAGCTGTACAATGTCACACTGAGCGCTTGCCTGCCGGCAAGGCAGGGAGTCGAAGGGCGAAAACAAATAATCATGAACATCTGTGTTTAGTAACCGCAGAGGACGCAAAGAGAGGCGCAGAGAGTGAATTCGATAAAACTTGTCGCACTGAGCTGAGTCGAAGTGCTACTCCAAATAAAAATGATAAACCAACAATCCTCACCTTCGGTGGCGCTCACTCCAATCACATTTACTCAACTGCTGCTTATTGTAACGAACAAAACATAAAATCAATTGGTGTTATTCGTGGCGAAGAAAACGTGATGGCTAATTCGCCTACGTTACAATTTGCTCAATCAAAAAGTATGCACTTGCATTTTATTTCTCGTGAGAAATACAAGAATAAAACAGATAACGATTTTGTAAATGAATTGAAGAAAGAATTTGGTGATTTTTATTTAATTCCGGAAGGTGGCAATAATGATGAAGGAATAAAAGGCTGCATAGAAATTTTAAATGATGTTGATTTTTACGATTATGTTTTTTGTACGTGTGGAACGGCTTGTACATATTCTGGAATTTTAGCCTCTGCAAAACAAAACCAAACTATAATTGGTATTTCTGTTTTAAAAGGAGAAAATGAATTAATTGATGAGGTCAATGAAAATGCATTGAAGTTTAAGTTCGACAAAATTGCTCCGTATAAAAGCGGATCAATAAATAGTCCAACTATTTTAAACAAGTATCATTTTGGTGGTTATGCAAAACATGATCAAAAACTTTTAGATTTTAAAAAGAAATTCGAGCAACAAAATAATATCCCCTTAGATTATATTTATACTTCCAAATTATTTTACGCTGTTTACGACTTGATAGATCAAAATTTGTTAGAACAAAATAAAAGTATCTTGATCATTCATAGTGGCGGCCAACAGGGCAATGCAGGTTATGAAGCCCGTTACAAGATAAATCCTTAACTTTACAAAAATATTTTTTATGCTTAATCGCCCACGTCGAAATAGAAAAAGTGCAGCCATCAGAAATTCAGTTCAGGAAAATTGGGTAACAAACCATGATCTTATTTTTCCGATGTTTTTGATTGAAGGAAAAAATAAAAAATCTGAAATTAAATCAATGCCCGGCATTAATCGTTTGAGTTCTGATTTATTATTAAAAGAAATTGAATCGTGTTTAAAATTAGGTTTAAATTCATTTTGTATTTTTCCCGCGATCAATGATGAACTGAAAGATAAAAAAGCTTCTGAAGGTTTAAATTCAAAAGGCTTATATCCAAGCACAATTAAATTAATTAAGAAAAATTTTCCGGAAGCAGTTATTATGACTGATGTGGCAATGGATCCATATAGCAGTGACGGACATGACGGTTTGGTGAAAAATGGAAAAATAGTAAATGATGAAACGTTAGAGATTCTTGCCAAGATGGCCTTAGTACAAGCAGAGGCAGGTGCTGATATTATTGGCCCGAGTGATATGATGGATGGTCGAGTTGGTTTTATTCGTGAATCATTAGATGATGCCGGTTTTACAGATGTTTCAATCATGAGTTATACTGCAAAATACGCGAGCGCTTTTTACGGACCATTTAGAGATGCATTGGACAGCGCTCCAAAATTTGGCGATAAAAAAACATATCAAATGAACCCTGCCAATAGCAGGGAAGCATTGTTAGAAGCAGAATTAGATTTTAGTGAAGGCGCAGATTATTTAATGGTGAAACCGGCTTTGAGTTATTTAGATGTGATTAAACTTTTGAAAGATAATTTCACTTTACCAATTGCAGCTTATAATGTAAGTGGTGAATATGCAATGGTAAAAGCGGCTGCATTAAAAGGATGGATAGATGAAAAACGTGTACGTGATGAAATATTACTAAGTATCAAGCGTGCAGGTGCCGATGTTATTTTGACTTATTTTGCAAAGGAATTTGCGGTGGGGAAAAAGTAACGCGTACTTCGACTCCGCTCAGTATGAGGTCACCGCTTAACAGGATCTCTTAGTCCGTCACCCTGAGCGGAGTCGAAGGGTCGGACTTATAATACGATAAATTTATTTTTTCTGAAAATCACACAACACATATTTTTCACAGGTTTCATGGGTAGCGGTAAAAGCACTTATGGAAAAAAATTAGCGAGCGCTTTGAATTTGGAATCTATTGACTTGGATAATTATATTCAAAAAAAATTAAACAAAACCATTCCGGAAATATTTGAAGAATTTGGAGAGTCATTTTTCAGGGAACAAGAACACAATAGCATTAAAGAAATTATAGAAACAAAAAAAGAACCTGCAATTATTTCTCTTGGTGGTGGTGCCGTTTGTTTTAATGATAACATTGGGTTAGTAAAAAAAAACGGATTAGTAATTTATCTAGAGACAAATGAAAGTGTTTTGCGTCAACGTTTATTAGCTTCAAAAAATGAACGTCCGCTTTTAAAAAACATGACAGAAGAAGAACTTCTAAACTTTATAAAAGTAAAAATTAAAGAGCGAGAAATTTTTTATAATCAAGCGCATATAAAAGTAAATGGTTTAAATTTGACTACTGAAGTATTATTAAAAGCCATTGAAGAATTTTATCAGAAATAGTTTCAAGTCGCCCTTCGACTCTACTCAGGGTGACAATTTTAGTGAGACTGAATATCTTCCTTTTTATATACTTAATACTTGCGAAGTAAAAACTATTAGGAGAAATCAAAATTTCCGTCATACTGAGCGGAGTCGAAGTATCGGAAATTTTATATTTGGAATAGTATTTCTCTTTTTTTCTATCACCACTTCCTTTTCCCAAGAATCACTTTATAACGGCGATCATTTAGGTTTTAATGCCGGTATCAACATAGCTTTTGGAACACATTTTCAAAGGTTGGGTTTAGTATTAAATGCTTATTATGTTTACGATCATGTTCAAGTAAATGCGGAAACACGATTTTATTTTAGTTTAAAAAACCTCGGACCAAAAAAACATTATGGCGAAGCTGTAACAAGCTTAGGATTACTTTATGGTTATGGAGATGACAAAGATTATTACAATCCGTTTTTAAATTCTGTTTCAAACCAAACCGATTACAGAAATAGCTTTGCGTATTCATATAATATTTATTGGAATAAAATTAGAACAACACAACGCACAGGAATAATTGCACTACAGTTTGATAAAATAAGCATCATCACCGAAAACGATTTATTAGCACCACCATCACTTGACCGGTTTAGAACGGCAGCATTTCTTGTTCAATACCAATACAAAAATTTAATTCAAGCTAGTGTAAATTGTACCATGTGGGCAGGCAAAATGGGATTTAAAACTGCAAGCACCGATCCGCATTTTTATTTCGGATGTTATATGGATACAACAGGAAGTGTTTATCCAAATTATTCTCACGGTTTATTAAGTGCACAAGTAAAATATAATTTGGGTTATTCACAAAACGTGCAAGCGAATATTGGTGTGGATGCAGAACAAGTAAGAAATGTAGTTCAAAATAAAATTATTCACGATATGCGTTTTCTCCCAAAAAAATGGATCAAGCATAAAAATTGTCATATTCCAATGTTAGATGATAAAGGTGAACAGTATTTATATAAAGAAGGACAAAAAATAAAACCTGCTAAAGTCTATTTGAATTGTGGAAGTAATGAAGGATTGTTTTATTGATGTAAAAATGACTTTAAAGTACAAAAATCATTCCTCAGAATTATGAACAATGTCGGTAGTTCTATTTGCTACATTAGCTCCTGCTGTAACATGAGTTGTTATAGTTCTTAAATTAACAGGTGTTAATTTAATTTCTATTTCGTAACCTTGATCGGCATGTTCATCACAAAGATATGCATTACAATTAGGTGCCCAGATGGCAGTAGTAGCAGGTCTTCTGCAGCGAATTCCTAAATTATGTAGAGCGTTATTTTGACAGTTTGGAATTAAGCATTGTGGCATATGTTTTGTTTTTAATTAGTTATGTTTTTATAGAAGAATTGAATTTAACCAATTTCTGCCAATCAATTTCACCATTGGCTTTACAAAACTCATTTGCAAATTCTCTAGTAAATTTGTTTATCATTTGGGAATAGGATTTAATAAAATCATCATTTCTTTCTTTAGCCATGTGTCCTAATGGTTCTATAATTTTTGTATAAAGATTAGAATCACCTGAAATAAATTCCCAAAACTTTTGACCGCAATATTTGAAGTAATCACCTTTGTCTGGTTGATTATCTCTACCATAACAACATCCGTTAACCGCAATTACATTTATTTTCGAATTACTTGTTCTTAAGGTTTTTTTTGCTGTTTTAAAATCCGCAATTAATTTACTTATTTGACTACTATTGCCCCAATTGGGCCCAGACTTTATGGTGACTATATACCTAATATTATTTTTATCAAATTCAAGATCTATCCCATTAATGCCAGACTTTCTTCCATTGGATACTTTTTCATTTATGAAAATTGCGAGACCTTCAAGCCAATCTCCAAATATTGTTTCTTCTTGTGATGAAATATAGGCATCAGTAATACTCTTTATTATCTCCTGAGCAGTTAGAACGTATTTCGCTTTGAAAAGATAAGGATTCTTTTTGCCAAGAACTTTTTTAAGCTTTAAGTCAGTTAAACCAGAAATCCTTTTCAAATGAAAAGTACCTATGTTATCCTCAACGTAATGTGAGACGTCTTTTAGATTCAATTTTTTCATATTTTGCCTTAGGTTCTAATAGATATAATTCTACTGGCTTCAATTGATTTTTTATCATTTTATAATATTCAGGAACAATTTCAACTCCAATTGAATTTCTCATCATTCGTTGCGCAACGGAAAGTGTTGTTCCTGAACCCATAAATGGATCAAGGACAGTATCATTTTGTTTAGTAAAAAGTTTAATAAACCATTCTGGTAATTCTTCTGGAAAAGCAGCACTATGATTTTTATTATTACACTCTGTTGCTAAATGCAATACATTAGTAGGAAAAACAGTTTCTTTTCCTAACCAATTAGAAACATTTTTTCCAAAACCACTTCCGTTTTTTGCATTATCCCTTCTTTTATCGGTTTCACTTGAGTTTTTTAATCGACCTTTAGCCCAGTCTCCAATAGGAACTTTAACTTCTTCTTGATACATATTAAAGTCTTTACTTTTATTAAACTGCAAAAGTCTCTCCCAAGAGTCACGAAATCTATTTGGCCATTTACCTGGAAAGCAATTTTTTTTATGCCAAATAAATTCTTCTGTCCAAAGCCAACCTTGTTTACGCATTGCGAGA
>JABDBZ010000055.1:13016-15304 GCA_013288385.1 Bacteroidota bacterium | reverse complement strand
TCACCGCAAGAGTGAATTGTTTTGGCGTAACGAACTTGTTTGTCATTTAAATTACCTTCGGCATTTTCGTATAGTTGTTGAGCAAGAATTAATAATGAGTTTAAAGGTGTGCGTAACTCATGCGACATATTTGCAAGGAACTCTGATTTGTATTTTGATGTCAGCGTTAATTGTTCTGCCTTTTCTTCTAATGAACGACGGGCTTCTTCCACCTCTTTGTTTTTGGCTTCCACTTCGTCTTTTTGTTTAACGAGTAATAATGCTTTATCCTTTAATTCATCATTTGTTCTACGCAACTCTTCTTGTTGAATTTTTAATTCACCGGCAAGTGATTGCGATTGTGCTAATAATTCTTCTGTTCTCGAATTGGTTTCAATTGTATTTAATACGATACCAATACTTTCGGTTAATTGACTTAAAAAGTCTAAATGGGTAATGCTAAATGTATCTAATGAAGCTAGTTCGATTACGGCTTTTACGTTGTTCTCAAATAACACCGGTAAAATAATTAAGTTTAACGGTTTTGTTTTTCCAAGTGAAGAATTAATTTTAATATAATCACCCGGTACATTGGTTAACAAAATTCTTTCTTTTTCAAAAGCACATTGTCCTACTAAACCTTCACCAACTGCGAATTCTGTTGGAATATTTTTTTGAGGTTTGTAAGCATAAGAAGCGAAGAGTTTCAATTTTGCACTTGCTGTTTCTTCATTTTGTTTTAAAATATAAAACGACCCATAGTGTGCTGTTACCACTTGTGCCAACTCAGAGAGAATACGTTGTGTTACTGTATTCAAATCTTTTTGTCCTTGCAACATTTGCGTGAACTTCGCCAAATTTGATTTCAACCAATCCTGTTCCTGATTACGCAATGTTGTTTCACGTAAGTTAGCAATCATTTGATTGATTGTATCTTTCAAGGCTTCTACTTCTCCTTTTGCATCTACACGAATGTTTCGCGTTAAGTCACCTTTTGTTACCGCAGATGCCACCTCGGAAATAGAACGAACTTGTGTTGTTAAATTTTCCGCTAATTGATTTACGTTTTCTGTTAAGTTTTTCCAGATGCCTGAAGCGCCCGGTACACTTGCTTGTCCACCCAATCGCCCTTCAACACCTACTTCACGGGCAACGTTTGTTACCTGATCAGCAAATAGTGCTAAAGTATCAATCATTTCATTAATTGTTTCAGTTAACTGCGCCACTTCACCTTTGGCATCAATAGATAATTTTTGCCTTAAGTTTCCTGTTGCTACCGAGGTTACAACTTTTGCAATACCACGCACTTGTGATGTTAAGTTGGAACCCATCATATTCACGGAGTCCGTTAAATCTTTCCATGTTCCCGCAACACCTTTCACTTCTGCTTGTCCACCAAGTTTTCCTTCTGTTCCTACTTCCCTTGCAACACGAGTTACCTCGAATGCAAATGAATTTAATTGTTCCACCATGGTATTGATGGTGTTTTTTAAATCGAGAATTTCTCCTTTTACGTCAATGGCTACTGTTTTAGATAAGTCACCCGATGCTACCGCTTTTGTTACCGCTGCAATATTACGCACCTGCGCAGTTAAGTTACCTGTCATTTGATTTACGGAGTCCGTTAAATCTTTCCATGTTCCGGCAACACCCGGTACAAAGGCTTGTCCACCCAATTTACCATCGGTACCAACTTCACGTGCCACACGCGTTACTTCAGAAGCGAAGGCACGCAATTGATCCACCATTGTATTAAGTGTTTCTTTTAATTGTAAAATCTCTCCACGAACGTCAACCGTAATTTTTTTCGACATGTCACCATTCGCTACGGCAATAGCTACTTCGGCAATGTTACGTACTTGCGCGGTTAAGTTACCGGCCATTTGATTTACAGAGTCCGTTAAATCTTTCCATGTTCCTGCAACACCCGGTACGTTGGCTTGCCCACCTAATTTTCCTTCGGTACCTACCTCACGGGCTACACGCGTTACTTCAGAAGCGAAACCACGGAGTTGATCCACCATGGTATTAATTGTATTTTTTAATTCGAGAATTTCACCTTTAACGTCAACACCAATTTTACGAGACAAGTCACCATTCGCAACGGCTGTTGTTACCTCGGCAATATTACGTACCTGCGATGTTAAGTTGGATGCCATTTTATTTACAGAGTCCGTTAAATCTTTCCATGTTCCTCCAACACCGGGTACGTCGGCTTGTCCACCGAGTTTACCTTCTGAACCTACTTCACGCGCAACACGCGTTACCTCTGAACCAAAAGAATTTAATTGATCCACCATTGTGTTGAT
>JABDBZ010000055.1:10490-12916 GCA_013288385.1 Bacteroidota bacterium | reverse complement strand
GCTTGTCCACCGAGTTTACCTTCTGAACCTACTTCACGCGCAACACGCGTTACCTCTGAACCAAAAGAATTTAATTGATCCACCATTGTGTTGATGGTATTTTTTAATTCGAGAATTTCTCCTTTAACGTCTACCGTAATTTTACGAGACAAGTCACCTTTCGCAACGGCTGTTGTTACCTCGGCAATATTACGTACTTGAGCTGTTAAGTTAGAACCCATTTGATTTACAGAGTCCGTTAAATCTTTCCACACACCACCAACACCCTCTACAGTTGCTTGTCCACCGAGTTTACCTTCTGAACCTACCTCGCGTGCAACACGCGTTACCTCTGAACCAAAAGAATTTAATTGATCCACCATGGTGTTGATGGTATTTTTTAATTCTAAGATTTCACCTTTAACGTCCACTGTAATTTTACGAGACAAGTCACCATTCGCAACGGCTGTTGTTACCTCTGCAATATTACGTACTTGAGATGTTAAGTTAGAACCCATTTGATTTACAGAGTCCGTTAAATCTTTCCATGTTCCACCTACACCTGTTACTTTCGCTTGCCCTCCTAATTTTCCTTCAGTACCTACTTCAAGCGCCACACGCGTTACCTCAGATGCAAAAGAATTTAATTGATCCACCATGGTGTTGATCGTTTTCTTCAACTCCAAAATTTCACCTTTAACGTCCACCGTAATTTTACGAGACAAGTCACCTTTTGCAACGGCTGTTGTTACCTCGGCAATATTACGCACTTGTGCTGTTAAGTTAGAACCCATTTGATTTACAGAGTCCGTTAAATCTTTCCACACCCCACCAACACCTTTTACAGTTGCTTGTCCACCGAGTTTACCTTCTGAACCTACCTCACGCGCAACACGCGTTACTTCAGATGCAAAAGAATTTAATTGATCCACCATTGTGTTGATGGTATTTTTTAATTCTAAGATTTCCCCTTTAACGTCTACCGTGATTTTACGAGACAAGTCACCTTTCGCAACGGCTGTTGTTACCTCGGCAATATTACGTACTTGTCCGGTTAAGTTAGAACCCATTTGATTTACAGAGTCCGTTAAATCTTTCCACACACCACCTACACCTTCTACAGTTGCTTGTCCACCGAGTTTACCTTCTGAACCTACTTCACGCGCAACACGCGTTACCTCTGAACCAAAAGAATTTAATTGATCCACCATTGTGTTGATGGTATTTTTTAATTCGAGAATTTCTCCTTTAACGTCTACCGTAATTTTACGAGACAAGTCACCTTTCGCAACGGCTGTTGTTACCTCGGCAATATTACGCACTTGTGCTGTTAAGTTAGAACCCATTTGATTTACAGAGTCCGTTAAATCTTTCCATGTTCCAGCAACACCTTTTACTTGTGCTTGTCCACCAAGTTTTCCTTCTGTCCCTACTTCAAGTGCCACACGTGTTACTTCGGAAGAGAAAGAATTTAATTGATCCACCATAGTGTTGATGGTATTTTTTAATTCGAGAATTTCTCCTTTTACGTCCACCGTAATTTTTTTAGATAAGTCACCTTTTGCAACGGCTGTTGTTACTTCCGCAATATTACGTACCTGAGCTGTTAAGTTAGAGCCCATTTGATTTACAGAGTCCGTTAAATCTTTCCATACACCGGCAACACCTTTTACTTTGGCCTGACCTCCTAATTTTCCTTCAGAACCTACCTCACGCGCCACACGGGTAACTTCCATTGAAAAGAGGTTGAGCTGTTTCACCATATCGTTTACTTCCTTTGCAATCCGTGCGAACTCTCCTTGTAAAGCATGATCACCAATTTTTTCTGACATTTGTTGCGATAGATTTCCTTTCGCAACAGAGCTAATTACGTGAGCAATTTCAATAGTTGGATGTACCAAATCGGAAATTAATGTATTCAGTGAATCAATACCAGTGTGCCATGATCCTCTGGCAACAGGCACTTCAATCCGTTGTGTTAATTTACCTTGCTTACCGATTGTATTACCGGCTTTGGTAAATTCCAGCATCATTTTTTCATTAAGCGCAATAATATCATTGAGTGTATCGCATATTTTTCCACTTAAACCAACATGATCTATTGGCATACGAGCAGTAAAATTTCCGTTCTTTACTTCTGTTAATACTCTCAGGAGTTCTTTTTTATCAAGTGTTCCAGATAGTTGATCCAGCGCATCTATTTTACTATTTGAAATTTCAGTTTTGCTTTTCAACGTTTTCGGTTTTTCAATTTCCAAAAAATCTTTTTCATGATAAACTGCGCCGTTAACTGCGCCATTGCCGATGGTAGTTTTTCCATTACTAGCTTTTGCTACCTTGTCTTTTTTGTTGCTCATAATTTCCGATTAAAATTAATTCTTGAATACAAACTGCCAATTGAATTTTTCTAAGTTTTGTAGATATAACAAAAGAATATAAATATATTT
>JABDBZ010000055.1:0-10480 GCA_013288385.1 Bacteroidota bacterium | reverse complement strand
TTTCACAAATAAAAATGGTTGAAAATGGCTGTCATATTGAAAATTGTAGAATTTTTTGCTCAAAAAAAATATGGCTCAATTTTTGTGAAGCCGGTATTTTTTCAAAATACGTTTAAGTTTTAACTTTTTATTTATGAGGTATTTTCGGGGAATTCTTTCCTTCTTTATTTTTTTGAAAAGTTTTAGTGTTTAAACATTCTGTTTTTTCCAGACTGGCATGATTGTTTAATTGTTATAATAAAAAAAGACTATGGAAAAATTTAAAAAATTGCATATGACAACTATGACAAGTTGTATGAATTCTCTTCAGGCTGATGGTTATACAGAGAATTTTATAGCACAAGAAAAAGGATTGGAAGCTCCATCCACAAAAAAGATATATTCTCCCGAACAAGTAAAAATAGATAATTTTTATAGATTTGAAGGAGAGAGTGATCCTGCAGATAACTCAATCGTTTATGCAGTAGCTACAAATGATGGTTTAAAAGGAATGCTTGTTGATTCTTACGGCGGACCTTATAACAATTCTAAAGTATCAAATTTTATTACAGAAGTAGAAAGCATTGCTAAAAAAGAACATAGTAATTAATTCTTTTGCATTTAATTTTCTTAATTAAAAGTAAAATTAAATAGGTTCTTTTCCTCTAATAACTCTAAGTATTATTGCAATTAAAGCAATAACCAATAAAACGTGAATCAAACTTCCTGCACCATATGAAAAAAATCCTATTGCCCAGGAAATAATAAGGATGACTGCTAAAATGTAAAGTAGATTGTTCATGAGTTTTTAGTCTATTGATTGTTTATATTTTTTTCCGCTGAATTACTTTTGTCACTAGATATTACGTTTATGAAAATTAATGCCAGCGAACCAATGAGTAGCAAATGAATTGAGGCACCGCCAAGATGTTTAAAAAAACCAATAACCCAAAATACGATAAGGATTATTGCTAATGGATAATTTATTTTTTTCATGATATTAAGTTTCCGTTAAGAGTCTGCTAATTTTATGCCATCTATTGAAATAAAAATAAAACATAAAAACATAAGATAATTTGGGATTAATCTCGGTTTTTTTCACCAAAAGGAGTTTGGGAATGTAGAAAAAATGCAACAGCGGCTCGGCTTTTTATTTGGATTTGTCTTTACTTTTTTTGTGTTTACCACTTCCAAATAATTTTTCCAGAAAGGTTTTGTCTTTTGCGTCATTTAATTTATTAATATTAATCGTATTATCAATTTCAGGTTTTAATGCACGTACAAAAGCATTTCGTAAAACAAAACTAATTGCGCGCCATAGATTTATTGTGGGATCATCGAAACGACCTAGAATATCAACTTTTGTTGCAATTTGTTTTGCATGATTGTTTTTTAGAAGAGCAGCACTGCTTCCGATAATTATTTCCCATAACTCATCCTTAAAGTTACCTCCTTTTTTCACTTCGAAATCTTTTATGATTGGTTTTACGTAACCTCCGAATCCGCCTTCTTTTCCGGCAAATTCGGTGTAGATATTAAAGTCTCCTTTTTTCACTTCAAAATTGCCATAGGCTTTCAGAAAACTATTTAATAAGACTAAATTCATATGAGTAATTTCTGCACTCATATCGAATGTTGGATTAGTTTGAAGAGCATCAAAATCTACATCCATTTTAAAATTGCCATCATAAGCTTTACCCGTTACTTTTGCATGAGCAGGAAGTATTTTGTTACTGTCATTTACGTTGGATAAATTAACAGCAACAATACTTAAATCTTTTAAAGCGATATCTACTTTTGGTGAAGAAAACTGATCTATGTAATGAATTTGTCCATTTGAGATTTCGAAGTGATTTACAGTTAAAGGCATCAAATCTTTAATTAATTTTCTAAAATCTGCCGTATCTGCCCTTGTATCTTCATTTTTGTGTTTTCCTTTTACAAAATTCAAAACAGGATCTTCAACATAAATTTCACCAACCAACGAACCTTTAAAAATAGCTTTCCATTGAACTGAGAGATCAATTACAGGCGATTTAAAAAAAGGAATTGTGTCTTTGGTGCCTTGATAATTACCAATTTTCACAAGCTTCATATTGTTAATGACGTATGCACCTCTGAAAAGTGCAATATCAATGTCTTCTACATGACCATAATATTCTTTAATAGCACTTAATTTTTTATTTACATAATGCAAAACAATAAACGGTAAAAAAATCCGGAAAACGATTAGCAACATCAAAAAAGAAATCAAAATAAAACGCAATTTTTTTTTTCGTGGGGAGATAATTTTTTTTGAAGCTACTTTTTTTTCGACTATTATTTCTTCTGGATGATCAAGCATTAGTTATTGTTTTAAAACTATAACTCTCAATTCCATGCCATCTTGGAACAGACTTTGTTTTTAATAGGATATCATGTTTAAGATCAAAAGAAGAGTTTATAAAGACATATGGTACGTCATAAAGAATACGTTTATAGAATCTAATAACGACAATGTACTTAAGTTAAGTGCGGCTCTTGCTTATTATACCATATTTTCATTGCCATCAATGCTCATAGTTATAATTGGTTTATGTGGTATTTTTTATGGAAGGGAAGCGGTGCAAGGTCACGTGTTTTCAGAAATAAGTGGTATAATAGGTAAAGATGTGGCATTACAAATACAGGAAATATTAAAAAAGAGTACTTTGCATCACGATAATATAGTTGCTACTACTGTTGGGGTTATCACGTTACTTTTGGCAGCTAGCGGCATGTTTGGTGAGATTCAGGATTCAATTAATTCTATTTGGGGATTACAGGCAAAACCAAAAAAGGGATTAATAAAAATGCTTCTGAATCGGTTAACGTCGTTTTCAATGGTTCTTGTTTTGGGATTTATACTTTTAGTGTCTCTCATTCTTAATGCTTTGCTTGAGGGACTTCTTCATAAATTAGAATATTATTTTTCAGAAACTATAATCAACTATCTCTTTATCTTTGATTATGTAGTAATGATTATTGTGATCACAATATTATTTGCTTCTATATTTAAAGTTTTACCCGATGCAAAAATAAAACTGCGGGATGTGTGGGTAGGTTCTTTTACAACTTGTATTTTATTTTTATTAGGAAAATTTTTAATTAGTTTTTATTTAAAAAATAATTCCGGAATTAGTGCTTATGGTGCAGCAGGATCTTTGTTACTTGTTTTGTTGTGGGTATATTATTCTGCAATCATCTTATATTTTGGGGCAGAATTTACACAGGTTTATGTGAGATTTAGGAAAAGAAGAATCCAACCTAACAAATATGCCGTGTGGATTGAAAAAAATGTTGTAGAGAAAAAACTGAACACCCAAATAAACGAGCATATCACAAAATTGGATAAAAGGAATAAAAATTAATTTTTTAATGGAAGGGTAATATAAAAGGAAGTGCCTTTATTTATTTCGCTTGAAACTTTAATTGAACCATCGTGTTTTGAAATGATAGTATACGTTGCTGTTAAACCGAGTCCGGTCCCCCCATGTTTGGATGTATAAAATGGTTCAAATAATTTAGGAAGATCTTGTTGTTGAATCCCTTTGCCATTATCAGATATTGTTAAGGTTACATTTTCGTTATTAGCGTACGCATTAATTTTTAATTTGCCATTATTACCTGTTATGGCTTCAATAGCATTAACCAAAATATTTGAAAGAGCAATTATTAATTTTTCTTTATCGCCTTTAATTAAAATATCAGGTTGAATTTCTTTTTCGATCTGAATTTCCTTTAATTTAGCCCTGTCCCTAATATATACAAGTGTTTCCTCAAGCAAATCATGAACATAGAGTTCATCAATATTAATTGTATCAAACCTGGTTGCGTTTAAAAGATCTTCGATAAGAATATTAATCCGGTTTCCATTACGTTCTATAATATTAATAAAATCTTCAGGGTTTTCCTGTGAATTTTTTTCACTTAGCAATGCTTTTAATTCGGCTAATGAAAGGTGAATATTCATTAATGGATTTTTTATTTCATGCGCTATCACGCGCGCAACTTTCCCGGTTAAGGTTTGTTTTTCAAGTAATTTTTCTTTCTGTTCTGTTACTTTTCTTTCTGTAATATCATGAAGAACTAATTGGTAGAATTTTTTATCGGAATCAACAATAGAAAGGTTTAAAATACAATAACATTTTTTATTTTGTTCCGGAATCATCAATTCAATTTCGAGTGAGGGATTTGAATGTTTCTCTTTTTCGAATTCAAATAGATGTGGAAAAAAGTAATCGGAAATATTTTTGCCAATTATTTTTTCTTTACTATCACATTGAAATAGCTTTAAAGCAGCTTTATTTGCATCTATCACATTGAGATTAAGATCTACGATAAAAATGTATTCTACTGCATTCTCAAATAAATTTTTAAATTTATTTTCACTTTCTTTCAGTGATTTTAAAACGTTTGATTTTTCAATGGCGTATCTGATACTTCTGTCAATTTCTTCGGCTGTATATTGCCCTTTAACAAGATAATCGTAAACACCCGATTTCAAAGCCTGTTCATCAATAGAAGTAGCTTGCAATCCGGTCATCAATATAGTAGGGGTAAATGGATGTTTTTCGTTTATATGAGATACGAGTTCAATGCCCGTATGAACACCAAGTCTGTAATCTATTATTACTATATCAATTGGCTGAGATCTTAAAATTTCTATTGCCTTATTATATGTCTCAGCCCAAATGATTGTTTTATTTGAAGAAATATCTTTGAGACTGCTTACAAAAAGAAAGTAATCATCTTCGTCATCTTCAACAACTAATAAACGAATTGGTTTGTTAAGACTCATAAATAAATGTTTGGTGTTTTAGCAGCATAAAACCAATACTCTTTAAATGCTGCCATAATTTTTATAAGTTCGTGATAAGAATATGGTTTTGTAATATAACTGCTTGCACCAAATTCATAAGCGTATTCTATATCATCCGGATTGCTACTTGTGCTATATATTACAACAGGTATTTTTTTAAATTTTGGACTTGCTTTAATTTCTTTGAGACATTCTCTTCCATCCTTTTTTGGCATATTGAGGTCGAGTAAAATTACTTTAGGACGAAGAACATCTGCATCTTTATATTTATCTCTTTTGTAGAGATAGTCGAATAATTCTATTCCGTCATTAACGGTTCTTATATTTTCATTGAGATTAATACTTGCAAAAGCTTGTTTAATCATGTATTGATCATCATGATCGTCATCAGCAATTAAAATGCAATATTCAATATTTTTTTTTTCCGAAGGCATATTATTTATTTACTGGCAAACAAACTATAAATGTTGCTCCTTTTTCTAATTCACTTTCCGCTGTAATAAAACCTCCATGGTTTTCTACTATGCGTTTACAAATTGCTAAGCCAATTCCGGTTCCTTCATATTCTGAGCGACCATGCAATCTTTGAAAGATAATAAATACTTGTTTTAAATATTCTAAATCAAAACCAATTCCATTATCCTTCACAAAAATACAATAATATTTTTTGTATTTTGCATTAAAATCTTTGACCCAATTCTGCTTATTTAATTCTTCGTCACTAAAATATTTACCTTTAATATTTATTTCAGGAAATGGTTTGTCGCTAAATTTTAAAGCATTGCTAATAAGATTTTGAAATAATTGCCGCAACTGAGTATTGTTACCACTTATTTCATCAAGAGGTTCAATATTTATAATGGCTTTTTTGGAAGCAATTCTCAGCTCAAGATCTTCAATAATAAGTTTAAAAATGGCATTCAAGTTTACAGTTTCGTTAATATCGAGTAAGCTTGTAATGCGTGAATAATTTAGAAGATCGTTTATAAAAATACGCATGCGGGCAACAGAAGTATTTAGTCTTTTTAGGCAATCAAGAACCTCTTCGTCAGGATAATCAGATAATTTTAATTGGATCTTTTCGCTAAAGGAGCTTATTTTTCTAAGAGGTTCTTCTAAGTCGTGAGAAGCTACATAAGCAAATTGTTCAAGTTCTTTATTTGAAACATTAAGCATTTGTACTTGTTGTTGCAAAAGCTTTTCAGAAGCTATCAGTTTTTTTTCGATTAATACTTTTGATCTGTATTCGTGTCTTAAAGCAATTAAAGCGCTTATTAATAATAAAATTGAAATACCAGAGGTTAAAGCAACAATAAATATTGAGAGTTCAGATTTATGAAACGCTTCTTCCTTTAAACGGCCAAACCTCCTGTATTCCGCTCTTTTCATTTTGATGGTGGTTTTGCGGGTATTATCCATTATCAAATCTCCAAATGCTAAAATTTTCCTTAATGAATCTTGTTTAATTTTTTTAGATTCAAAATATTTCTTCCCTTGAGCAAGAACCTTCATTTTTAATTTAATTTCGGATCTAAGAGTGTTGAGATTTTCTTGTTGCTCTCTCTCGTCTTTCAAAATTTCATATAAACTTTCATATTCCTCATTAACGCTTTTTTCTGCGTAATTAAAGGTCTTTAAAAACACAGGGCGGTATGTAATAAGATAACCACGTTGTTGATTTTCTTCATCTTTTAAAAGAGAATATATTTTATCTACTCTCTCATTTATACCATATGCTTTGCCGAGATAAGAAAGTGATTTGTAATTGTCGGTTATTGTATATAGTGCAAGTAAAATTGAAACCAAAAGTATAATTAATGAAAAGCAAGCAATTATATAGAAATAATTCTTATTAGATATTTTTAATTTCAAAAGAGGCACAAATGTGATTTGATTTTTAAAAATGATGGGAAGTTTCACTGTTAGTAATACAGCAATCATGCCAATTAATTTTTTTGATTGGGGTGTTTTTTCCACACAATTACTCAGTTTTTCAGGAGAATAATTATTGTACAAAATTTTTTGAAACAAAAATAAAATTGTGGTACAAAATTAGCTTAATGCAAATGGCTATTTATATTAAATCTATATATCATGAAAAAGGCAATTAACAATAACATGGATTTAACAGAGACTTCCTTTGAAAGAACCATCGTTAAGGAGCAAAGCGAAGAGTTGATGATTAAACAACTTTTTATGGAAGAATTAAAAGAAATTTACTGGGGAGAAAAATATTTATTGAAGATACTTCCGAAAATGCAGAAAGGAGCTTCCATATTAGAATTGAAAGATATGATTGAGGATCATACTTTTAGTGCGGAAGATCATGTTGATCGAATAGAGCAAGTATTTGAAATCCTTGGTGAAGACACTCAGGTAAAAAGAAATAGTGTTATGGAAGACATCGCAAAGAAAGCTGAATCTATTCTTGAGTCTACTCCTGAAGACAGTTTGGTTAGGAATGCAGGGATTATTATGGTAGCTCAGAAAATTAAATATCACGAAATTGCAAGTTATTCAATGCTTACTAAACTGGCTCATACACTTGGTAAATCAAAAATAGCAGGTATTTTGGGAAGAACTCTTCATGAAGAAAAAGTAGCAAACGAAGCTCTTATAGTTATTGGAGAAGAATATATTAATGAAAGTGCTTTATTGGAAACAGAAAGTGAGTTTGAAAAAGGTGAATAGTAGTTTTAATTTGGTGCAGTGCATAGTCTAGAAATATGACAGGCCAATTATAAATTAATTTTTATTATAGGATGAATAATATAAAATTGATAGATACATCAGCTAATGTTTTAGCATTGAAAAAGCAATTTAGCTGTGAACTTAAAGCTATTTATTGGTCAGAAAAAAGATTATTGAAATTACTTCCAAAACTGACAAAAGCCTCATCTACCAAATATCTTAAAGCGAGTTTCAAGGGTCACCTTTATGCAACCAAGACGCAAGTGGGTAGATTAGAGCAAATTTTCAAATTAGTGAATGAAAAAGTAATTGCGAAAAAATGCCTGATTATGGAAGGTCTTTTTATAGAAGTCAATAATACCATTAAAACTACTGAAAAAAATACTCGCTTACGAGATTTGGGTTTAATTACGATTGCTAGACAAATTGAGCATTATGAAATTTATAAATATGAGAGATTAAAAGATCTGGCAGATTCACTGGAGCAATTTAATATTACAGGCTTAATAGAAAATACTTTAATCGAGGAAAGAGAAGCTGAAGAGACTTTTATGGCTATTAAAGAGGATACTCTAATTGATGATGAGTTTAAAGTTATAAATGAAAATAGTGAGGAGTTTGAATCAAGCGAACTCATCGAAGAACTCCAATATATATAGACCTAAAGCTTTGATCATAATTTCTGATTAAGCAATTTAATTTTTCAATTCCTCAAAATCACAAAATTATTTTATCAAATATGGGAATTAATTCCACAAAAATTGTTTTTTGAATTAAGTGGGATCCCAATAAATGAATGTTATTACAACACTGCGATGAAAATATTTCGCATTTTCATTACAAAACTCCACAATATTGTTTATTAATTCTATATCAGAAGCAATTTTTATTAATGGCATGAGATTTTCGTTATTATAAGTAAATCTAAAAAAACAAATTATGAAACTCTATATAAAAAATATGGTTAGCACTAGCTGCAAGGTAGTTGTGCAATCTGAATTAGAAAATCTTGGTTTACATGTAACCAAAGTAGAATTGGGCGAAGCAGAGATACAAGAAAATATTTCTGACAGCCAGTTAGCGCAAATCAGAACAATATTTAAGAAATTTAGTTTTGAGTTGCTCAACGATAAAAAGAGTGTGCTTGTTGAGAAAATAAAGAATGCGATTATCGAACTAGTTCGTTATTCAGATGAGCCGGTAAAAATAAATTATTCAAATTATTTAAGCGATAAATTAAAATACAATTATAACTACTTAGCTAACCGTTTTTCTGAGGTTCAAGGTACAACTATTGAAAAGCATATTATCTCACATAAAATAGAACGGGTTAAAGAACTTTTAGCTTATGATGAACTTAATCTTACTGAAATTGCGCATAAATTGAACTATAGCAGTGTATCTCATTTATCAAATCAGTTCAAGAAAACAACTGGCTTAACCCCTTCTCGTTATAAAGAGTTTGGCCATGGTCAAAGAATTTCTCTTGATAGTTTACGTTAATAAGGTTTAATATATATCAAATAAAAAAACGGCATAAGAGCCGTTTTTTTATTTGGATAAAATTGTAAATAATAGAAATGCTAAATGATATTCTAGTCTTCTTTCGTATTATTATTAGTGAGATCTTTAAGATCAAGACTTAGCTCTTCCAAATCCTGTTTAAATTCTCGCTTAAATTTTTTCCAATTTTCCCTTGCTTCCAGGGTAGTATCATAATTATTGATCTTATTTTTTAAGCGGAAATTTTTTTCTGCTAATTCATTAATTCTGTCTTCATATTTTTTTCGGAAATTTTCATCTTCTTTTTCCATTCCTCTATAACTTATGATATAATTTTCGTTTGTTGTTAATTGGTCTTCAGATTTAGTTTTAAATTTCCCCCATTCGTTTACAAATTTATTTTCGTCATCGTTTAACTTGTTTGTACTATCAGAAATACCTTGAGAAAGCTTTTCAAGTTTATCGCTTGGATGGTAGCAGTTTGTAAATAAAGCCCCTATCATTACGCTTCCAAAGACCAAAATTTTCACTTTAGTTTTCATGCTTTATGTTTTACTGTTTATTTATCTTCTCTGACTCCTTTAGCTCTTTTACAAGATTACAATCAAGTTGCAATTCTTGTCTTTGCATTTCAATTAATCGGCGCAAATCATCTGTTAGTATATGATCGTCTTCATTAAGAATTGCTTTATACGTTTCTAAAGTAAGATTTTCTTCAAACTCACATGATTCAAGGATTTCTTTTTTTCTTTTTCCAAGCAACGCTGCTTTTATAAAAATCCATGCTTGAATAAAGTCATCAGAAGTTTTTGTTGCATTTGTTGTTTCGCCGCCTAATAGCAAAATTCCTTTACTGAGATCGCTCTTGAAATACCTACTGTGAGCAGCTATATTTATAAATAAGTTGGCAAGAAATTCGTCTTCAGTTTCGCTTATAGCTTTTTCGTATCCTTGAATCCGATGGTTGTTTATTTCTGCAAGTTGGTTAAGTTTAAAAAGTAATTTTTCTTTAGAACCAGATTGCATAATCATATCATTAAGCTTTGCTAAAAACAGTATAAAATTGTGCCAGCATTATATCTATTATAATAGACTTGAGATGAAAATTACAAGCAAAATTATTCTCAAAATGGGAAATTAAAGGCACAAAATAGGAAAGGAAATTTGTTTAATTAATTAGGTTGAATGCTTTTAGTAATTCCCCAATATGGGTATTTTTTTACTCCCTTTAAAAAAGTGAGTAAATTAAATTAAATTCAATTGGTTGATTATCAAAGCATTATTTGTAGATAAAAAATGGCACACTATTAGACTTGAATAATATATAAATTTTAAAAAATAGTTATGGAAAATTCGGGAAAATTAATTGGGGCTTTACTGTTAGGTGCGGCAATTGGTGCAGCTTTAGGGATATTATTGGCTCCAGATAAAGGAAGTGAGACTCGTAAAAAATTATTTAATGGAGCA
>JABDBZ010000054.1 GCA_013288385.1 Bacteroidota bacterium | reverse complement strand
GCGTCTGTCCAGATGCAAAAAAACTAGCAGCCAGCAAACCTAATAAGATAGATGTTTTTTTCATTATTAAATGGTTTTAAATTTTAAGTGTAATAAAGGTAAAAATCTATTTCTTGTTAAACAAATGGTTTTATGTTAAAACAAAAATATAGCCTAAATCATTTAGTTTTAAAGTGCAACCTGGCTTATATAACCATTGCATTTTAGTATTTTTGCCACCTCATGTTTAATAGTTACTTACCAGATATTTACACGAAGTTAATTATACCCGAAAACAGCTCTAATGTTTATGTGAAAGGCCTGTGTGGCTCAGGTATAAACTTTTTATTGGCAAATATTTTTAATCTTCACCACAAAAATATTATCCTCATCAAAAACAATAAAGAAGAAGCTGCTTACGCATTAAATGATCTTCAAAATATTATTTCCGAAAAACAAGTTCTTTTTTTTCCTCAATCATACAAACAACCTTACGAACTTGAAAAAACAGCTAATGCCAATATTCAGGAACGCGCTGAGGTTTTAAGTTTTTTAAGTCGAGAAAAATTTAATGGTATTATTGTTACTTATCCTGAAGCGTTGTGCGAAAAAGTAACTCTTAAAAAGGAACTAACACAAAACACACTTCAAATAAAAAAAGGAGAAAAACTTTCGGTTGATTTTATTCATGAATTTTTATTCAGCTATAATTTTCATCAGGTTGATTTTGTTTACGAACCTGGTCAGTTTTCCATTCGCGGCGGCATCATTGATATCTATTCTTTTGCCAATGAATTTCCTTATCGTTTAGAATTGTTTGGAAACGATGTTGAAGCAATTAAAACATTTGATCCTGCCAATCAATTATCAGTTGCTAATTACGACTTTGTTACAATTATCCCCAATATCAACAGCAACTTTCAACAAGAAGAAAAAGGATCTTTATTAAATTATTTTTCGCCGGATAATAGTTATTTAGCAATTGAAGGCGTTGAATTGCTTTTGGATGTTTTTGATAAATTTTATAACAAAGCCCTTAAATTATTTGAATCCTACAGGGGAGAAATTAAACAGATTGAGCCACAACTTTTGTACACAAATTCTGAAGAATTTAAGCTGGCTATGAAACCATTTTCTATTTTAGAATTTGGTTTACAATCATTGCTTTCTCATGAACAAATTGCATTTAACCAAATTCCTCAACCTGTTTTCAATAAAAATTTCGAACTTTTAATTTCAAATTTAAAAGCGAATAAAGCCAAAGGTTTTCAAAATTATTTTTTAACTGATAATCGAAAACAAGCCGATCGTTTAATCACAATATTCAACGATATGCTTGCCAAAGAACATCGTACTTATGATACACTTATTGATTATCTCCCACTTAATATTCATCAGGGTTTTATTGATACAGATCTCAAAATTGCTGTTTATACCGATCATCAAATATTTGAACGCTATCACCGCTTTAAATTAAAGGAAGTAAAAAATAAAACCAACGAAGCTTTGACATTGAAAGATATTTTAATGTTGAATCCAGGTGATTATGTTACACATATCGATCATGGTATTGGACGCTTTGGTGGATTAGAAAAATTAAATATTAGTGGAAAAGAACAAGAGGCTGTGCGTTTGCTTTATAAAGACAATGATATTCTTTATGTAAGTATTCATAATTTGCATCGCATAAGTAAGTTTAGTGGTAAAGAAAGCAATGTACCTCGCTTAGATAAATTAGGAAGTACACACTGGAGTACTTTAAAATCAAAAACAAAACGTAAAGTAAAAGAAGTTGCATACGATCTCATAAAACTTTATGCCAAACGTAAAACAAATAAAGGTTTTGCTTTTTTAAAAGATAATTATTTGCAACACGAATTGGAAGCTTCCTTTATTTATGAAGATACACCCGATCAAATAAAGGTTACTGCAGATGTAAAACGCGATATGGAAAAATCGCAGCCAATGGATCGTTTAATTTGTGGTGATGTTGGTTTTGGTAAAACAGAAATAGCCGTAAGAGCTGCATTTAAAGCGGTATGCGACAGTAAGCAAGTTGCAATTTTAGTACCAACAACAATTTTGGCATATCAACATTATAAAACATTTAAAGATAGATTGCGTGGTTTACCTTGCAATGTGGATTATATTAATCGATTCCGTTCTACCAAAGAACAAAAAGAAGTTTTGCAAAAATTAGAATTAGGCAAAATTGATATCATAATTGGTACACATAAAATTATCGGAAAAGATGTCAAGTTCAAAGATCTTGGTTTATTGATTATTGATGAAGAACAAAAATTTGGTGTCGGTATGAAAGATAAATTAAAAACCTTTAAAGCAAATATTGATACACTCACTTTAACTGCAACTCCAATTCCGCGTACACTTCAATTTAGTTTGATGGGTGCCCGCGATCTGTCAGTAATTTCAACACCTCCACCAAATCGTTATCCTGTGCAAACCGAATTACATTCTTTTGATGAGGAACTAATCAGGGACGCTATCCGTTTTGAATTGCAAAGAGAGGGTCAGGTTTTCTTTGTACATAATAAAGTAAGTAACATTCATGAAATTGCCGGCATCATTCAGCGTTTAGTGCCCGATGCAAAAATTGCAATTGGTCATGGACAATTAGATGGAGATAAACTTGAAGAAGTAATGCTCGCTTTTATTGAAGGCGATTTTGATGTTTTAGTTGCAACTACAATTATTGAAAGTGGAATTGATATTACAAACGCCAACACAATTATTATTAATGATGCGCAAAATTTTGGTTTGAGCGATTTGCATCAAATGCGGGGTAGAGTAGGGCGAAGTAATAAAAAGGCATTTTGTTATTTAATTACACCTCCGCAAAGTGTGCTTACATCTGAAGCGCAAAAACGCTTAAAGGCTTTAGTAGAATTTACCGATTTGGGAAGTGGATTTCAAATTGCAATGCGCGATCTCGATATCCGGGGCGCAGGAAATTTATTGGGTGCTGAGCAAAGTGGTTTTATAAATGATATGGGTTTTGATACCTATATGAAAATTTTAAATGAAGCCGTTAACGAATTAAAAGAAGAAGATTGGTATAAAGATACAGTAGGAGAAGATGGTTCTAAAGAAACTGATAAATCGGTTTTTTCCCGTCAATTTGTAAAAGAAACAGTTATTGATTCTGACTTGCAATTATTAATACCAGACACCTATGTTACAAATTTGACGGAGCGATTAGTTTTATACAGAGAGTTAGATAACATAACCACAGAAGATGAATTAATAAAATATGAACATAATTTAAGAGACCGATTTGGCCCTGTTCCGCATGAAGCTGTTGAATTAATAAATTTGGTTCGTATGCGCTGGAAAGCAATGAAAATTGGTTTTGAAAAGATTACTTTAAAAAATGGTAAAATGTTGACTTATTTTGTGAGTAATAAAAATAGTGAGTATTATAATTCAGAAATTTTCAAAACAGTTTTAGCATATGCGCAAAAATACCCATCACTTTGTAAATTAAAAGAACAAAATAATAAACTGATGTTAACGATTGAAGATGTAAATTCGATCAATCGCGCTGATGAAATATTACAAGCTATTACAAAAAGCCTGACCGAAAAAAATGAAGAACCGGTTCAATAAAATAAAATTTAATTCAAAGGGCTTAATCGTAGTTCTCTTTGCATACATTATTGCTCAATTTCTGTGGTGGGAAATTTTATTGGTTCGTCAGAATAATGAATTGATAGATGAGAAACAAAAACTATTAGAAGTAACAGTTTCAAACGAAAGTACTTTAAAAATAGAAATAGAATTTCTCCAGAAAAAAAAGGTTCATAAAACCCTGATGATTGTGGGTGAAGGAACAATTTTTTTGTTGCTCTTATTATATGGAATAAATTTAATTAGAAAAGCAAATAAAAAGGAACATGATCTTTTAGATCAGAAAAATAATTTTTTATTGAGCATTACGCACGAATTGAAAACACCATTAGCCACAACTAAATTGCAATTACAAACTCTAAAAAAGCATCAGTTGCCCATTGAAAAGCAACAAGAATTAATTGAAGTTGCTATTCATGAAAATGAACGCTTAAATATATTAATAGATAATGTTTTGCTTGCAACCAGAATGCAGCAAAATGAATACGCAATAACTAAAGAAAAAATAAATTTGAGTGATTTTGTTTCGTCTATTGCTAATACAAATTATAAAAACGAATTAGAATCGAAGTATTTAAAATTGGAGATAGAGGAGAATGTAAATTTTGAATTAGATAAAATTGCTTTTCCATCTATTGTAACTAATTTAATTGAAAACGCTTTCAAGTATTCTAATGAAGAAATAAATGTAAAGCTTCGTTTATTTAAGAAAAACAATAAAGTAATTATTGAAGTAAGTGATCAAGGAATAGGAATTAAAGATCCGGAAAAACAAGATATTTTTAATCAATTTTACAGAAGTGGAAATGAAGAAATTAGACGAACAAAAGGCACTGGTCTCGGACTATTTATTGTGAAATACCTTATAGAAAAACATGGCGGCTCAATAAGTGTGATTAACAATAAGCCTAAAGGATCAGTTTTTGTAGCGCAATTTTTAGAAAGTGTTTGATAAGGAAAATAATTCATGCTTAAAAATATCAGTATAAATAATTTTAAAGTTTTAATAAATTTCGTTTCAATCTTATTTCTTATTTGCATTGCCAATTATTCTTGTACACAATCTTCACAAAATAAACCAGAAAAGAACCTTGAATTAAAATTAGTACAAGATACTTCTATCAAATTTGCAAAACGTTTTGCAATATCAATTGGTTCTGATTTTAAAATTGTGCATTTGTTCGGAAAAGCGAGTGATAATAAAGATACCACAGCAAATTTTGTTGTTTATCAAGCGAATAAACCAAATGTAAATATTTCTAAAGCTTATTTTATTAAAGCACCATGTACTCAAATTATTTCTTTGAGCAGTATCTATTCAAATATGATCGCTGAATTGAATTGTATAAACAATATAATCGCAATTGAAAATAGTGATTACTATAATAATCCGGCTATTTTAGAAAATGTAAAAAAAGGAAAGATAAAAGAAGTTCAGCGCAATCAGGAAATTGATAAAGAACTTGTGCTTACTTTAAAACCCGACATTATTTTTGCGTTTGGTATGAGAAAAGCTACCGATGATTTTGATCCAAAAATTGTTGAAAGCGGAATCCCAATTGTTATCAGTTTAGATCATCTGGAAAGTTCGCCACTCGCCAGAGCGGAATGGATTAAATTTTTCGCCGTATTTGTAAATAAAGAAAAAGAGGCAGATCAAATATTCAGAAGTGTAGTACAAAATTATTATTCTTTAAAACGGATCGCAACATCTTTCAAAAACAGACCGACAGTTTTTTCGGAATTAAAATATGGAGACACATGGTATGTTCCGGGAGGAAAAAGTTTTATGGCACAATTAATACATGATGCTAATGCAAATTATTTGTGGAGTGATGATACGGTTTCAGGGAGTTTGCCTTTGAGTTTTGAGGCAGTTTATAAAAAAGCGAATAAAGCTGACTATTGGTTAAATGTTTCCATGTGTAGTGATAAAAAGCAGATACTAGCGCAAGACAAACGTTATGGCGATTTTCTGGCTTTTCAAAAAGACAATATTTATAATAATAATTTACATTGTAATAAATTAAATTATACTAACTATTGGGAAACTGGCATGATTTATCCAAACCAAATTTTAAGTGATCTCATTAAGATTTTTCATAAAGAAGCAATAGACAGTATTAAAAACGATTTCTATTATTATAAAGCAATTAAATAGAATTTTGAAAAAAAAATCAAAACATATTATTTTCCTTTTTGGTTTACTTATTGTTGCTTTTTTACTAAACATTCTGTTAGCCGGTTCTTCAATTCTTAAATTGGATGAATTAAATTTTGATAATTATATTTTTACGCATATCCGATTAACCAAAGCACTAACTGCTATTTTATGTGGTATATGTTTGCCATTAGCAGGACAAATTTTGCAAGTCTTATTTAGAAATCCATTAGCAGGTCCTTATGTATTAGGTATAAGTTCTTCAGCGAGTTTATTTGTAGGCATAGTTATAATGGTTTTCAATACGTTTGGTTTAATGGGTCATCTCTTTTTTTCCAAAGCCGCAATTGTTATAGCAGCTTTTTGCGGCAGTTTGTTATGCACATTTATAATTTTATTTGTTGCAAAAAAAATAACCAGCAATGTGTTTTTATTGTTGATCGGATTGATGTTAGGCCAAATTTTTGGAGCATTACAGTCTTTTACCGAGTATTTTTCTTCAGATAAAAGCTTAAGGGAATTCGTCATGTGGGGTTTTGGAGCCTTGGGAAACACAAACTATTTCGATCTGACAATTTTTTCATCATTGGTTGTAGTTTTAGTAATTGCACTGTTTTTTTTAACCAAACCTTTTCAGGTTTTTTTATTGGGAGAAAATTATGCAAATGCTTTAGGAATTGATTTTAAAAAGTATCGTGTTTATTTTATTGTGATCTCATCTTTATTTACAGCATTGGCAACAGCTTTTTGTGGACCAATTGCTTTCGTGGGTTTGTCTGTTCCAATATTTTCGCGATTAATTTTTAAAACATCTGATCAGCGTTTTCAATTAACAGCTTGTTTGTTTTTAGGTGCTATCATTATACTTTTTTGCGATATGATCGGTTATTTAATTTTACCTGACCGTATCATTCCAATAAATGTGATCACCACTTTGTTTGGGTCGCCATTTGTTATTTATTTATTATTTAAAACCAAAAACTGGTAATGGATAAATTACAATTGGAAATAAAGAATTTAGAGATTGGTTATGTAAATAAACAGCATGAAATTTCCGTTTTCAAAAACATAAATGCTTCTTTCACAAATGGGCAATTAATAGGACTTGTTGGAAATAACGGAATTGGTAAATCGACTCTATTAAGAACTATTGCGTCTTTGCAACAAAAACTTTCCGGAGACATTTTGATCAATAACAATTCAATTGAAAAATTAAGGAAAGAGGAAACAGCTAAATTAATTTCAATTGTGTTAACTGAAAAAATTAGTGGATTTAATTTAACTGTTACTGATTTAATTTCAATGGGAAGAGTTCCTTACACAAATTCATTTCATGAACTTCAGGAAAATGATTTTATTATAATAAATGAATGTATTCAATTGTGTGGTTTAACTGATCACAAAAATAAATTATTGGCAGAGCTAAGTGATGGTTTATTTCAAAAAGCAATGATTGCAAAAGGATTGGCGCAGCAAACAAATTTAATTTTATTGGATGAACCAACTGCATATTTAGATTTTAATTCAAAACAGGAATTATTTACGTTATTAAATAATCTTGTAGTCAAAAACAACAAGTGCATTATTGCTTCGTCACATGACATCGAACTACTTTTAAAATACAGCACACATCTTTTGGTATTTGGGGACAACAATGAATTTGAATTTATTGAGACTAATGGTTGTAGATCGAATAAACTTTTTCAAAAAGTAACAAAAAATTATTTTGATTAAATAGAAGAAAGTAATTGCTCTCTGTACTCGGTTAAAATACTCGATTTAGACAGAAAACCACGATACACTCCAAGTTCAGTAACAGGTAAATTCCATGAACCTGATTCTTCAAATTTATCCATAACAGAAAAAATATCTTCGTTGTGTTTTATTTTTATTTCGGGTTTGTGCATAATTTCTTGAGCAAATACTTTTGTATAAAGTTCTTGGTTGAACATTTCTTTTTTGATGCTCGACATCGTAATAATTCCAACCAATTTTCCTCCAGCTGCAACAACCGGAAAAATATTTCGGTTCGAAAGTTTAATATTTTCTACAATGACTCCTAAATTATCTTCCGGTTTTAAAATGGTAAAATCTGTTTCTACTAATTTAGAAATATCTATTTTGCCAAGTATACTGGTGTCTTTATCTTCCGATACAACCGTTCCTTTCAGTTTCAATTTTTTTACGTCAAATGAATCAGGGTGAAAATATTTTACAAATGCAAAACTAATTGATGAAACAACCATTAAAGGGATAATCAATTCATATCCACCTGTTATTTCTGCGATAAGGAAAATTGCAGTTAGTGGCGCATGAAAAACACCGCTTAATAAACCGGCCATTGCCACTAAAGTAAAATTTATAATTGGAATAGAATTAAATCCCAATAATTGCAATAACAATGCAAATGCAAATCCTAAATGTGCGCCAACAAATAATGAAGGTGCAAAATTACCACCATTTCCTCCCGCTCCAATAGTTAATGAGGCAGCCACACTCTTTAGCAAAAATGTGATGGTTAAGAAAAGTAAAATGCCCCATTTATTAGAAACTAAATTTTTTAAGACACTGTTATTTATAAAACTTTCGATATTTAATTCAGAAAGTTGCTTAATGCTTTCATAACCTTCTCCAAATAAACTAGGAAAAAGGATTAATAATATCGCTAACAATGTTCCTCCAAAAAACCAACGGGTTAATTTTGATTTTGTTTTTTTAAATTTTGATTCTATAAATGAAAATACATTCACATAATAAAGAGATACAATTCCAGCTAATAAAGCCAGTAAAATATAGAAAGGTAAATTGTGATAATCAAAGGGTTGTTTTAATTTAAAATTTAAAAGAATGCTTTCATTTAGAATAATTTTTGACATTAAGGCACCACTTGCCGAAGCTATTAACAAAGGAATAAAAGCGGTTAAATTAATATCAATGAGTAATACTTCTAAAGCAAATAAAACTCCGGCAATTGGCGCGTTAAAAGCACCTGCAATACCACCCGCGGCACCGGCAGCTAAAAGCAAAGTACGTTCTCTGTAATTTAATTTATATCGTCGGGCATAATTAGAGCCTATGGCAGAACCAGTGTTCACAATAGGAGACTCTAATCCAACAGAGCCACCGAAGCCAACAGTAATACCGCTTGTAATAATATGTGCCCACATATGATGAAACGGTAAAAAGCTACTTTTTTTAGCAATGGCTTGAAGTATAAAGGAAATACCTTTACTTAAAATATTGTTGTAAAAACGTTTGATTATTAAAATCGTTAATCCAATTCCGATTAAAGGAAGAAAAATATAGGCCAGCTTAAAATCCTGGATATATAAATAGCCTTCAACAAAATTTTTACGAATAAAATGAACAAACGATTTAAGAATAACAGCCGCCAATCCTGCACTTACTCCTACCATAATACTCGAAAAAATAAGAAACTGTTTTTCGTTCAGATAGCCATGAATTTCATTAATCAGTTTCTCGAATATATTTATTTTTCTAAAGTTCATCTGATCTTATAAAAGTAATAACTTTTATTTAACCTATAATCTTATAAGTAATCCATTGTTTATTCAATTAAACATTTAATTTTGCAAAAGTTATGGCACTTATTGTAAAAAAATCGCAACTACCTAATGCAGGTAAAGGGTTGTTTACCACAACCGCAATCGAAAAAGGAGAAAAAATAATTGAATATAAAGGCGAAATTATTAATTGGAGTGAATACCTCAAACGGGTAGCAATTGATAAAGACGGTTATTTGTTTTTTATTAATAATAAAAAATGCATTGATGCCTGGAATACGCCGCAACACAAAGCACGTTATGCAAACGACGCACATGGATTAAGCAGGCACAAAGGCTTAACAAATAACTCTGTTTATGAAATAGAGGATAACAAATGTTACATTGTTTCAACTAAAAAAATAGAAGCCGGAGAAGAGATCTTTGTGGATTACACAAAAGATTATTGGGATTGTATCAGATATAATATTAAAAATAATTTATATCAAACCAGGAAATTCCAGGGTAAGAGTTTGTCAGCTGTTTAAATTTTTTCCAAAGAAAGCAACTGTTAAATATAATTAAAATAAGAGTTTTAATCGGTAAAGAACTTCTTTAAATGTACCTCCTTCAAACTTATAACTAACTTTAATCTCATGCTATTCTGTAAGCCATTACGAAATAAATCGAGGTACAAACCCTTTAGGCAAATTGATAAAACTTTTTCATTTAGTGAATTTGAAAAAGCGTCTTTACTCAATAAAAAAGATTGGGATGAAGTAGTAAGTGAAAAAACTATTTTTTTTAATACGGAGTATTTGCGTTTGATAGAACGTTCAACACATGTTGATTTAAAATGCCGGTATATTATTTTATACAAAAACGAAAAGCCCTGTGGAATAATTTATTTTCAGTTAACCGATTTTAAAGCGAATGTATTTGGTGATTTGCTTCATGGTGAAATAAATGAGATTAAATCTAATCGCATGAAACTGTTTGAAAAATATGTGGAGGCTCAGAAAGAGGAAGAAGTGCTTTTCAGAATGTTGATGTGCGGAAATAATTTGATTAGTGGTGAATATGGATTTTTGAAATCAGATAATATTAGTCATAGCGATTTCTATAAATTGTTATGTACTTTAATTAAAACAATTTCAGCCGAAGAAAATTTGCGCGGAAAAATTTCTGCTATCTTGATCAAAGATTTTTATGAACCGGTTAAGGAAATAGAGAAATCAGATTCATTTAAAGTGGAGTCTTTTTCAGTAGAACCAAATTTAGTTGTGGAAATTCCTAAAGAAGTAAAAACATTAAACGATTATTTGCAATTATTCTCTAAAAAATATCGGAATAGAGCGAAAGCTATTTTAAAAAACAGAGAGAATTTTAAAATAAAAATTTTATCGGAAGAAGAAATAGAAAAAAACAAGAAGCAACTTTTTTTACTCTACGAAAATATTTATAGTCGGGCAAAATTTAAGTTGTTACAATTACCTTCTGATTATTTTAGTGAAGTCAAAAAAATATTCAAAGAGCGTTTTTGCATAAAAGGATTTTATGTAAATGATGAATTAGTTGCTTTTTCATCAGGGTTTTTAATGCCCGACAATTCGATTGAAGCGCATTATATTGGCTTAAATTATAAAAGTAATGAAGAACTGGAATTATATCAAAATATTCTTTATGATTTTGTAGAAACTGCAATTACAAATGGTAATAGCGAAGTGAATTTAGGGAGAACGGCAGCCGAAATAAAAACAACAATTGGTGCTAAAGCGAACGAACTCATTTGTTATATCCAACCTCAAAATACTGTTTCGCGTTTAATAGTAAAGCCGTTTATTGAATTTTTAAAACCGAAAGATTGGATTCCAAGAAATCCGTTTAAAGAGGAAGTTAGTGCGGTTTAAAATTAAATTAAAGTAGCTTCAAACAATTCGGAAAAATGTTTTTTTAATTTTTCTTTTATTTCGCTCATATTTACATTTTTCCCCATTTCTTTATTCAAACTTGTAACAGCTTTATCTGTTATACCACATGGGATAATATTATTGAAATAAGTAAGATCAGCATTTACATTAAATCCCCAACCATGCATTGTAACCCATCTGCTACACCGCACCCCCATCGCACAAATTTTTCTTGCTGTCACCTTACTTTCTTCATCTAACCACACTCCTGTTTCTCCTTTGCTTCTTCCTGCTTTAATTGAATAATCATTCAATGTTAAAATAATTGTTTCTTCTAAGAAGCGCAGGTATTTATGAATATCAGTAAAAAAATTATCGAGATCTAAAATGGGATAGGCTACTAATTGTCCGGGACCATGATAAGTAATATCTCCACCGCGATTAATTTTATGGTAGGTTGCTTTTTTTTCAAGGAGTTGTTCTTCGTTTACCAATAAGTTTTTTTCATCACCGCTTTTTCCTAAAGTGTATACGTGAGGATGTTCTACAAACAATAAATAATTTTTGGTTTGTTTTTTTTCTGAATCAGGAAGATCTCTGTTTTTTATTTTTTGTTCGATTACAGAATTAAAAAGTTTCTCCTGGTAATCCCAGCAAGCTTTGTAATCCATCACACCTAAATCTTCAAATATGATCTGTTTGTTTTGCAGATTAGAATTTGGAAAGTTCCTTTTTTAAATGATCAATTACATTTACCTCAACAGGATCAATGCCTTTGATATCGGCAATATAACAACTAATCCAGTCGCCAATATTTATAAGATAAAAAAACTGCTCCAATTTTGATTTACCTTTTGCTTCAATTTCAATAACCTCTTTGGCGTATTTTTCAAAAATAGGTTTGCAAACGTAATATCTTTTTTTGGTACGGTAATAATCATAAGTTGTATGAAAAGTAACAACAGTTAAATGTTTATTTTCTTCAGTCCAACCCACCAGTTCATTGTGATTCATTTCTGGGAAAACATGATGCCAACACAAAGCTTTTGAGTTTTCATTTATTTGTTGCCTGAATCTTACGCTTACGCCTTCGCATGTTCCAAGTGAATAAATAACAGTAATTTGATTCACTAGTTTTTTTGCAATTAACTCGGCTTCCGATTTAATATCTGTCTTTTTATTTTCGAGTAATTCAATACATGCATTAACATCATGCATCAATTGAGATGGAGCAAAACCTTTTTGGACTAATATTTTTATTAATTGAACCAATGAGTAGCCAATGCATGATCTTGGTGGATTTCCGCCGGGTATTTCAATGAATTCATATTGATGTTGTTTCGCTAATTCTAAAACTTTGCCTCCGCTTGTTACGCAAACTATTTGTGTTTTTCTGGCAATAGCTTCGCTCATCACTTGTAAAGTTTCCTCTGTATTTCCACTATAAGATGAAACAATTAATAATGTATTTTCATCTGCGAAACCAGGTAAAAAATAATCTTTGTTAATAAGAATAGGGACTTTGCATGTATCATTAATCAATTCATTTACAATGGTGCCACCTATTCCTGAGCCTCCTAAACCTGTTATAATAATATTTTGAATATTTTTTGATGGAGAAATAATTGCTTTATCAGCAATTTCTTTTGCTTTTTTCAACTGCTCAGGAAACGATTCAACTAGCGCCTTCATAAATGATGATTAATAAGCAAAATTAAAAAAAAAAAGCATTATTTAAGGTTTATTCCTATCCAAACTTTCATGATGGCTGCAACACTTATAGCATCAGTGATCTCAGCTCTACACACCATTTCATATGCTTCATTAATATGTACTTTTTTAACCTGCAAAATTTCACTTTCTTCCGGTTCGCTATTTTCAAAAGATAAATTTTTAGCAACAAAAACAATTGCTAATTCATCGGTGGCTGAGTTGCTTAAATGCAAGCGCATAATTTCGGTTAGCTCTTGTGCAATTATACCGGTTTCTTCTTTTAATTCTCTTTTAGCTGAATCTAATGGATTAACTTCTAATTGTCCGCCACCTTCAGGTATTTCCCATGAATAAGCATTTAATGGATAGCGCCATTGACCAACTAACCATGTATTATTTTCTTCATCTAAAGGAATAATTCCTATAGCTAAATTTTTAAAATGTACTACGCTATATATTGCCGGTTTATCAGCCGGATTTAGACAATCGTGTTTTGTTACTTTTATCCAAGCTGATTCATAAACTTGTTCTGACTTTAATGTTTTCCAGGGATTGTTTTCCATATATAAAATTTAAAAATAAACATTCACTCAACAATAGGTATATTTTACACGGCCATATTGTTAATTATATCATTTATATTCACTAAATTAGTAACTTTTAACGTATATATTCGTAACGATACTCTGAATATGAATAGGATTCAAAATAGACTTTTACTTTTCGTATTATCTTTTTTTCTGGTTGGCGTTACCTTTTCACAAACATTATACTGGATAGGTGGTTCTGGTAATTTTAATGACCCAAAACATTGGTCTTTAAACTCTGGTGGTAAGCCGGCTTTTCTGATTCCAGACATTAAAACGGATGCCATATTTGATGATCTTTCCGGTGAAGGTTATTATTCGGTTAATTTTGATAAAAATAACTCTGTAAAAAATTTAAAGGCTACTAGTTTTAATAATAGTGTAAAATTTGTTGGAAGTAACACTGGGGTAGTTTATTTGAGTGAAGCAATTTATTTATCACCATTTGTTAAGTTTGAATCTCAATCTGAAATGATCTTTAATTCAAATTCATCAAGAGAAAATCTCATTGAATTTGGATTAAGTGAGCTTAAATGTAATTTATATTTTAATAGTGGGTCGTATAACTTTAGATCCATTAGTTTGAATGACAAGAACTCAATTAATTTTGGTGGAGGAACATATAATTTCAAAAAGGCAGTCTTAGTAGCGGGTAATGTTATTAATTCAGATCCAAATGCATCCTTTTATTTTAAAGAATCTTTTTTCAAAGCCAGTAATTATTTTAAAATTTCTGAAAACGCCAATGTGACAAGTGATAAATTATATTTGGTAGCAAATACAGCTTCTGTTGATAAATTTTCTGCGCCAACCAGTCTTACAAGCCGACCATCGAACTCATTGATTTCTATTATGGCAATGTGTAGCTTAACTATTAATGCTACTCCTGCTTGTTCTGGACCTTGTACCGGAATATTAACTGTTAGTTTTTCTCCTGGTTGTACTAATCCGGGATATAGCGTAGTTGTGAATAATGGTGATCCATCCTGTGCACCAACAACTGCGACATTAGGTGCAAATAATGTAACGAGTGTATCAAGTGTTTATACAGCAACTGGTGCCTGCGCTTGTATTTCAACAAATTATCAGATTATAGTTTTCGATGCTTCAATGAATTTTGTTTCGCAAAACGTGAACTTTATTCCGAATCCTGCATTTGTTACAAATGTAAACGTACAGCCTACTTGCAGTTATTTATGCGATGGGAAAATGTCTGGAAATATTTTTGGTAATCCCCCATTTACAGTTGTAATGTCGCCAGCAACCGTCACACCTTCTTCATTCACAACAAACTTAACATATACATTAACGAATTTGTGTGCCGGTGTTTATACGTTTAATGTTTCTGATGCGAATGGTTGTACAAGTTCGCCAACAAAAACGTTACTCGGACCAAACCCAATTCTTCCGAATGCGGTATCTGCAAGTATAACCTGTAATGCATCTTGTAATGGGTCTTTCCAAATATCGCCAACCGGAGGAGCGGCAGGTGGTTACACAGTCCATTATAGCACAGGACCCACTTTTACTGTTCCGGCTGCTGGTACATCATCTATTATTAATTTATGTGTAGGTGCTTATTCAGGTACCGTAACCGATTCACAAGGATGCACTGCAATAGCTAATGTTAATATTACTCAACCACCGGCCATTACAGTCACGCCAACTCACACAAATTTGAGTTGTTTCAGTATATGCAATGGTGCCGCATCTGTTGCGGTTAGTGGAGGAACGTCACCTTATGTTTATGCTTGGTCGCCTGGACCAAGTTCGAGTAATAGTATTACTGGACTTTGTGCAGGTACTCAAACCGTTTCCATTTTTGATGCACATGGATGTCCAACCGTACAAACATTTAATATTTTATCACCTCCAGCTATAACTCTTACTTTAAATCAAAAAAATATTACTTGTAATAGTTTATGTAATGGATCTGCTACTAT